>DMHI01000202.1 GCA_003449515.1 Lysobacteraceae bacterium
GGCCCGGCCCGATCCAGGGCGGCATGGTGCATCCCTACCTGCGGCGCCGGCAGGGCATCGACCCGGTGAACTACCCGTCGCAAGCCCTCAAGGGCGTGCTTGAACGAACGCTCGGCGTGCCGCTGTTCCAGGAGCAGGTGATGGAGATCGCGATGGTCGCCGCTGGCTACAGCGCCGGCGAGGCCGATGAACTCCGCCGCTCGATGGCGGCGTGGAAACGCCGCGGCGGGCTCGAGCATCATCGGGAAAAAATGCTCGCCGGCATGGCCGCGCGCGGCTACGCGCCGGACTTCGCCGAGAAGATCTTCGAGCAGGTGAAAGGCTTCGGCAGCTACGGCTTCCCGGAATCGCACGCGGCGAGCTTCGCCCTGCTCACCTACGCCAGCTGCTGGCTGAAACGCCACGAGCCGGCGGCCTTCGCCTGCGCGCTGCTGAACGCGCAGCCGCTGGGCTTCTACACCAGCGCGCAGATCGTGCAGGACGCGCGCAAGCACGGCATCGCGGTGCGGCCCGTCGACGTGCGCTACAGCGATGTCGATTCGACGCTGGAGATCGACGCGGGCGTCATGTCGCGCCGCACGCCCCGGGCCTCGGAGGCCGTCGCTGCCGCATTCGACAACGATCAGCCTGCGATCCGCCTCGGCCTGCGCGAAGTCGGCTCACTGCCGCGCGAGGCCGCCGAGCGCGTGATCGCCGCGCGCCGCGTGCGGCCCTTCCGCGACATCGAGGACCTCTGCACGCGCGCCGGCCTCGACGAGCGCGCTCGCGCCGCACTCGCCGAAGCCGACGCGCTGCGCGGCCTCACCGGGCACCGCCATCGCGCGCGCTGGGCGATCGCAGGGGTGGAGGAGGGCACCCTGCCGCTGTTCGAACACCTCGCGCCCGCCGACGAAGGCCGCCTGGTGATCCGCCCGCCGTCGATGAGCGAGACCACGCTCGCCGACTACGCCAGCACCGGGCTCACGCTGAATACGCATCCGATGGCCCTGCTGCGCCGCTCGCTGAAGGCCCGCGGCTACCTCGACCATCGTGAACTTCACCGCCTCAAGGCCCCGCGCCGCGCGCGCACCGCCGGTCTCGTCACCCTGCGGCAGCGCCCGCAGACCGCCAACGGCACCTGGTTCCTGACGCTGGAGGACGAGCACGGTCTCACCAACCTGATCTGCTGGCGCGCCGTGGTCGAGCGCTACCGCCGCGCCATCGTCGAATCGCAGTTGCTCGGGGCGCGCGGGCGCTGGGAGGCGAACGAGGGCGTCACGCATCTGATCGTCGAGCACGTCGAGCCGCTGGACGACCTGCTCGCCACGCTGGACGGCAAGCCGCTGGTCGTTGAACACCGCAGCTTCCGGTAGTGCCGCGTCGTTCGCTCCGGGGCGCGCTGGCTTCCTTCGCCTCAAGCGAAATCGGCATCGAGCACGATGCGGTAGCGCGCCTTGCCGCTGTGCAGGTGTTCGAAGGCGTCATTGATCCTCGACATCGGGAGGCGCTCGACCTGCGGTGCGATCTCGTGGCGGGCGCAGAAGTCGAGCATCTGCGCGGTCGTCGCCGGGCTGCCGAGCGGCGAGCCGCTGATGGATTTCTGCCCGCCGATCAGCGCGAAGGCCGGCACCGGCACGGGTTCCAGCACGGCACCAACGAAGTGCAGGCGGCCATTCGGCGCCAGTGCACTCAAGTAAGCGCCCCACGGCAGGGTGACATTGGCGGTGACGAGGATGAAGTCGAACTTCGCCACCTCGTTCGCCAGCGCCTTCGCGTCGGTGCTGACCACGGCGCGATGCGCGCCGAGGCGGATGGCTTCCTCGTGCTTCGACTCGATCGAAGTGAAGGCCGTGACCTCGCAGCCCCAGGCGTTGAGGAACTGCAGTGCGAGATGGCCGAGGCCACCGATGCCGACCACGCCGACGCGGTCGGTGGGCTTGATGCCGAAATGCGCGATCGGCCCGAATACGGTGATGCCGCCGCACAGCAGCGGGCCGGCGCTGGCGGCGTCGACGCCCTCGGGGATCGGCGTGGCCCAGACCCAGTGCGCGCGCACGCGCTCGCCGAAGCCGCCGTGGCCGGAGACGATCAGGCCGCTCGCCTTGCCGCAGACGTTGTGATGGCCGGAAAGGCACTGCTCGCACGCCATGCAGCTGCTCTGGTACCAGCCGATGCCGACGCGGTCGCCGACCTTGACCCGCTTGGCCTCCGGCCCGACGGCGACAACGCGGCCCACGGCTTCGTGTCCCGGCACCAGCGGATAGCGCGCGTTGCCCCAGTCGTTGTTGACCATGCTCAGGTCGGAGTGGCAGAGGCCGCAGTGCTCGACCTGCACCTCGACAAACTCCGGCGGCAGCGGCCCGGCGTCGTACTCGAAGGGCTGCAGCGCGGCTTTGGAGGCGGTGGCGGCGTAGGCGCGGACGGGCATGGCGGGCTCCTGTTGCGGATGGGATCGGTCGTGGAGGGGCGTGAACGATTGCGTGACACGAAGGGCGGATCGAGTCTGCGGCGACGGCCCGACGTCATACAATCACGCCCCCGCGCCGCGAGGCGCCTGTGAGGAGGGCCGGCCTGTCAAGCCGATCCGATGAAGAAGTCCGATTTCCACTACGAGCTGCCGCCCGAGCTGATCGCGCAGGAACCCTTGGCCGAACGCTCGGCCTCGCGTCTGCTGCATGTGCCGGCACCACCGGCGGCACTCGCCGACCTGTACGTGCGCGATCTCGCGAGCCTGTTGCGGCCCGGCGACCTGATGGTGTTCAACGACACCCGCGTGATCCCGGCGCGGCTGTTCGG
>DMHI01000123.1 GCA_003449515.1 Lysobacteraceae bacterium
TGAACTCCACGTGCAGTCGCCGGCCTCCGCGCCGGGGTCGGTCACCGAGGAGGATGCCGAGACCGTCGGCCACTGGAAGGGCGAACTGCTGGTTCGCCGCAAGGACGGCGAGGCCGTGCCGGTCTGGCTTTCGGTGGTGGTGCTGCACGGGCCGCACGGGGAGGTCACGCACTACATCCGCACCGCGGTCGACCTGCGCGAAAGCAAGGCGCAGGCCGAACGGATCCGCCAGCTTGCGTTCTACGATCCGCTGACGACGTTGCCCAATCGTGCCCTTGTCACCGACCGCCTGCGGCAGGCGCTGGTGCGCGCCGAGCGGCGGCAGCAGGCACTCGCCGTGCTGTTCATCGATCTCGACCGCTTCAAGGACGTGAACGACACCCAGGGCCACGACGTGGGCGACGCCGTGCTCGCGGCCGTGGCGCAACGCTTCGCGGCGGCGGTGCGCCGGGAGGATTCCCTCGGTCGATTCGGTGGCGACGAGTTCATCGTGATCGCCGATGGTGCGCGCGAGGCGGAGGCCACACTGTGCGCGGAGCGCCTCGTCGAGGCGCTGGCCGAACCGATCATCGTCAACGACCAGCCTTTCGTGCTGGGCGCGAGCGTGGGCATCGCCCTCTACCCCGGCGATGGCCGTTTGCCTGATGAACTGATGAAGCACGCCGACATCGCGATGTACCGCGCGAAAGCCGGAGGCGGGGGCATCCGTCTGTACCAGCCTGGAATGAGCAGCGCACTCGGTGAGCGCGTCGCGCTGGCCCGCGATCTGCGCGCCGCACTGTCGCGTGGCGATGAGCTCAGCCTGCACTTCCAGCCGCAGATCGACCTGGCGACCGGCGCGCTGAGCGGCATCGAGGCGCTGCTGCGCTGGAACCATCCCTCACTGGGCGCGATTTCCCCGGCCACTTTCATCCCACTGGCCGAAGAACGCTCGATGATGCTCGACCTCGGTGACTGGGTGCTGCGCGCGGCTTGCCGACAACTCGCGGCGTGGAAGGCGACCGGCTGGACACCGCCGTGCCGGCTGGCGGTCAACGTGTCCGCGCAGCAACTCGATGCCCCGGACGCGCTCGCCCGCGCACGACGCATCATCGAGGCGGCCGGTGTCGGGATGGACGACATCGAGATGGAGCTCACCGAAAGCACCCTGATGCGCAACATCGAGCATGCGATGGTGGTGCTGCACGAGTTCCGCGCCGCTGGCATCGCGCTGTCGATCGACGACTTCGGCACCGGCTATTCGTCGCTGGCGCACCTCAAGCGATTCCCGGTGGAGCGCCTGAAGATCGACATGAGCTTCGTGCGCGACATGCTCAACGACCCCAACGACTACGCCATCGTCGGCAGCATCATCGGCATGGCGCGCCCGCTTCGGCTGATCACCGTGGCCGAAGGTGTCGAGCAGGCGGCGCAGGCCGACGCCCTGCGCGCGCTCGGGTGCGCGCACGCGCAGGGCTTTCTGTTCGGCCGACCGGTAACGGCCGAGGAATTCGCCAGACGCTGGCGCCCGCCCCGGTGATGGCGATGGCGGACGGCATCGACATCGCGGTGGGGCAGTGCGCGTTTTCCCCAAGGCCTGTGGATATGCGTCTGGACAGCTTCGGGAATGCGCGCGGATCGCGTTGCGCCGTGCGGCTGTCAAGCGGTCTGCGCAATCCTTGACCAGTCGGCATGCGCCGATTCCGGCTCCCGGTCATTTGACGTGATGGCGTCGCCCCCCGTATTCTTCGCCTCCCATTCGGGCGGTTAGCTCAGCGGTAGAGCACTGCTTTCACACGGCAGGGGTCACAGGTTCGAAACCTGTACCGCCCACCAGAACGAGGCGCATGGACGTATCCGTCCGCTTCTTCGATCTCGATGGCGTGTCGGTCGACGAGGCCCTGCTGGCCCACGACGAGCGCGGACGCGTGGCACGCAAGGCCACGCCGGTGCTCCGTCAACGCCAAGCCGCATCATTCCATGTTCTGCGCGTGACGCTGGGCGAGGTGCTCGCCGTCGAGCCGCGCGCACTGGCCTTCCACCGCAGCGCATCCGGCAAGCCCGAGCTGCTCGGCGCGGCGTTGCATTTCAATCTCAGTCACAGCGGCGGCCTTGGCATGCTGGCCTGGGGGCCGCGCGCGCTTGGTGCGGATGTGGAGACGCTGATCGCGCGCCCATCGGCGCGGCTGGCCGGAAAGATCCTCGCACCGCGAGAGTTCGAGAGCTGGCGGGCATTGCCCGAGCGCGATCGGCAGGCGTGGCTGACGCGCGCGTGGACGCGCAAGGAGTCGGTGCTGAAGGCGATGGGCAGCGGACTGCGGATTCCGCCACGCGCCATCGACGTGATGTCGGCCGAGCGCGGCGCCAACGCTGCGTCGGACTCGGCGCGCGAGTGGGGCCTCGAACTCGCGGGACGGTGCTGGGCGGGCGTCGATTGGCTCGACGGCATCGGCGAGGGCTGTCGCGCGGCGGTCTGCGTGGCGGCGCGTTGAGCTCGCTCTTGGCCTGTCGCATCACCCGCGAAGCCATCGCCCGACAGTTCGCATAATGGATATTATGAACTATGAGCCGGTCGCGTCAGCGAGGTCGTCGTTCCCGTCGATGATCCGCTTCGGTCTGGCCCCGGAACGAAAAAAGCCACCCTGCATGACAGGGTGGCTTCGTCGGCGGTCTCCGGCACGAGTCCGGGGAGTCTAGTGGCGTCCCCACGGGGATTCGAACCCCGGTCGCCTCCGTGAAAGGGAGGTGTCCTAGGCCTCTAGACGATGGGGACGCAAAGAGGATGCAGCGAAGAAGTGGTGGAGCTAATCGGGATCGAACCGATGACCTCTACAATGCCATTGTAGCGCTCTCCCAGCTGAGCTATAGCCCCACCGATTCAGGAGAGGCGCGCACTATAGTCAGGCGAAACATGGCCGTCAAGCGTTGGTCATCGATGCGCGTGTGATCGACTGCGGCGGTGCTCCGGGTTGAAGCGATCCCGCGCCGTGGCCGAGTGCTTCGAGATAGCCGAGCCACTTGCTGAGGAAGCTGTTCATGCGCAGGCGGTGGCCCATCATCGCCTGCGGTGACGGGCGCAGGCCCAGCACGTCCTGCCAGTGGCGCCCCACGTAGCAATGCGTGGCCTCGGCCTGGCGCGAATCGAGGTAGGCGCGCAGCGCCGCCGAGGGATCGGGCGCGCCGGTGAGCGGATCGACCATCGCGTACGACAGCCGCAGCTCGACGGTATGCGCATGCCGCGCGACGATCTCGAGGTGGATATCGAGGCCATCGCCCACGGTCGAAACGTAATGGCCCAGCGGTGCCGTGCGCAGGTCGACCCACCGGGCGATGCGCTCGAAGTTCTCGGCGTACAGGCCCATCAGCCACGCGAAGCGGCCGATGGCGGGAAACGGGAGGTCGACGCGGTTCTGGCGCATGGCGTTGACTGTAGGGACGCCCTGCCCTGCGTTCAACGCATCAGAAATGACTGCGCCGGAAGCCGAACTGCGCCACGATCTTCGAGGCGATCTCCTCGATCGACGTGTGCGTGGTGCTGAGCACCGGGATCTGCTCACGTTTGAACATGGCCTCGGCGATCGCCACCTCGCGCCGGCAGACCTCGAGCGTGGCATAGCGCGAGCCCGGCTTGCGCTCCTCGCGGATCTTCTGCAGGCGCTGCGGGTCGATGCTCAGGCCGAACAGCTTGCGACGGTGGCGGCGCAGCTTCTCGGGCAGGCGGTCCGCTTCGAGGTCTTCCGGGGTGAGCGGATAATTCGCCGCACGCAGGCTGTAGTGCAGCGCGAGGTAGAGGCAGGTCGGCGTCTTTCCCGAGCGCGAAACGCCGACCAGCAGCACGTCGGCATCGTCGTAGTCGAGATCGGTGCCATCGTCGTGGGTCAGGGCGAAGTTGGTGGCGTCCATCCGCCGTTCGTAGGCCTCGAAGTCGACCAGCGCGTGGGCCTGGCCCACCGTCGGTGTCCACGGCTGGCCCAGTGACTGCTCGAGCCTCGGCATGAACGGCTCGAAGACATCGAGCACCAGCGCACCACTGGCGGCCAGCACCCGGGCCATCTCGCTGTCAACGATGGTGTTGACCACGATCGGCTGGCTGCCGTGCTTCTCGCCGGCCACACGGATCGTCTCCGCTGCCTGTCTGACTTTCTCCAGGGTATCGACGAAGGGCAGGCGCTGACGCTCGAAATCGATGCCGGCGAACTGGGTGAGCAGGCTGTTGCCGATGGTTTCGGCGGTGATGCCGGTGCCGTCGGAAACGAAGAATACGGGGCGGATGGGCATGTGCCGGGGACTCCTCGGGTGCGCTGCGGGGTGGGAAGGCGATGCCCGGATTCTGCGTCATGCCCCCTGCCCGTGCGTCCGCTGCCGAAGGCTCCCAGAAAATCAAGCTTGTCCCTGCCGCCTCGGCACCGGAAAATGCCGGTCTTCCTTTGCGGAACGACGGAGTTGCCTTGAACGCCCACGTCCTTTGGCTGAACGACCTTCGCCTGACCGATCTCCCGCAGGTGGGGGGCAAGAACGCCTCGCTCGGCGAGATGATCGGGAATCTCGATCAGCTCGGCGTCTCGGTGCCCGGCGGTTTCGCCACCACGGCCGATGCGTTCCGC
>DMHI01000167.1 GCA_003449515.1 Lysobacteraceae bacterium
CGGCGAGCAGCAGCGCGAGGCCGATGGCACCCAGGCGTTTCGCAACGACGTTGCCGGCATTCCGCTTCCGCATCACTGCACTCCCGCAAGCAACGGCACGAAGACCACCGCGCCCAGATCATCGCTTTCGATGGTGTCGCCTTCGCGACGCAGGCGCAGCAGGCGCTGCGCGCTGCTGCCGCCCACCGGTGCGACGAGGGTGCCGCCCGGTGCCAGTTGGTCGAGCAACTGCGCTTCGAGCGCGGCGCCGCCGGCGGTAACGATGATGGCGTCGAAGGGGGCGTGCTCGGCCCAGCCGAGGCGGCCATCGTCGTGGCGCGAGCGCACATCGAGCTTGAGTTGGCGGAAGCGGCGACGGGCGTCGCGCAACAACTCGTCGATGCGCTCGACGGTGAACACCTCGAGGCCGAGCGTGGCCAGCACGGCGGCCTGATAGCCGCTGCCAGTGCCGATCTCGAGCACGCGCTTCGGCATCGTGCTTGAAGGAAGCGTGCGCTCGATCAGCGCCTCGGTCATCCGCGCCACCACCCACGGCTGCGAGATGGTCTGGCCGCGACCGATCGGCAACGCGGTGTCCTCGTAGGCGCGGCTGGCCAGCGCCTCGTCGATGAACTGGTGGCGCGGCAGCGTGCCGATCGCGCGCAGCACGCGCTCATCGGCGATGCCCTGCTCGCGCAGACGCTGCACGAGCCGATCGCGCGCGCGCTGGCCGGTCATGCCGAGGCCCACCGCTTCCGGCTGCCGCTTCAAGCGCGGGCTCATGCGCGGCCGAGCCCTTTCGCCAGACCACCGACCCAGCCGGCGACGGTTTCGAGCGCCTGGTAGCGCGTGAGGTCGACGTGGATCGGCGTGATCGACACGAAGCCGCGCTTCAGGGCGTCGAAATCGGTGCCCGGGCCAGCGTCCTGCTCGGGGCCGGCGGGGCCGATCCACCAGACCTTGCGGCCGCGCGGGTCGGTTTGCGCCACACAGGGCTCGGCGCGATGGCGATGGCCGAGGCGCGTCACTTCGAAGCCGGCCAGATCGCTCCACGCCCGATCCGGCACGTTGACGTTGAGGATGGTGTCGGCGGGCAGCGGATCGGCGACCAGCCGTGCCACGAGCTCCACGGCGACGCGCGCGGCGGTGTCGAAGTGCTGGCCGTTGTGGTCGCGCGTGACCAGCGACATGGCGATGGCCGGCAGGCCGAGGAAGCGCCCCTCCATGGCCGCGGCGACGGTGCCCGAGTAGATGACGTCGTCGCCCAGGTTGGCGGCGTTGTTGATGCCGGAGACGACGATGTCGGGCTGCTCGTCGAGCAGGCCGGCCAGCGCGAGGTGTACGGCGTCGGTCGGGGTGCCGGCGACGCTGTAGACGCCGTCGCGCACGCACTTGGCGCGCAGCGGGGCATCGAGGGTGAGCGAGTTGCTGGCACCGCTGCGGTCGCGATCCGGCGCGACGACGGTGACGGTATGACCGGCGGCCTTCAAGCCTTCGGCAAGGACATGGATGCCCGGCGCGTCGACGCCGTCATCATTGCTGACCAGAACGCGCATGGAATCCCCGCTGGAACGACACGCCATGATAGCGAATGCTGCGCTAGCCTTCGCAGCGATGAAGATTCCCCGCACGCTCCGCAAGGCCCTGCACCGCAAGCCCGAACCGGCCGCGCCGCCGGAGCCGGACGATGCGGCGCTGTTCCGCGAAGCGATCGGCCCGGTGCGGGTGATCGCGGCCGAAGCGCCCGCCGTCGCGGCACCGAAGCCACAGCCGGACACGCGCCGCCACGACGACGACGAGGCCGAGGCCCTGCGCGAGACCATGCGCCAGCCGCTCGATGCGCTCGCCTACGCGATGGGCGAAGTGCTGGAGTTCCGCCGCGACGAGGTGCCGCCGCACACGCTGAAGCGGCTCAAGCGCGGCGAGTTCGCCGTGCAGGACGAGCTCGACCTGCACCGCATGCGCGTCGACGAGGCCGAGGCGGCGCTGCGCGTTTTCTTCAGCGAAGCGCGGCGCGCGCAGTTCCCCTGCGTGCGCTTGGTGCACGGCAAGGGCCTGCGTTCGGAAGCAGGGCCGGTGCTGAAGGCGCTGGTCGATCGCGTGCTGCGGCATCGCGGCGACGTGCTGGCGTTCGCCTCCGCCCCGGCGGCGCAGGGTGGCACCGGCGCCACCCTGGTGCTGCTGCGCGGGCGCTGAGCCTCAGTCGCCGTCGGGCTGTCCTTCCGCGCCCTCGCCCATCTCGCCGCACAAGCCCGCCAGCACGGCCGTCGCGTAGCAGCCGGGCGGCAACTGGAAGCGCAACTCCAGGGCGTCGTCGCCCGGCCACGACCACGTCAAGCCTTCCGCGCGAACACGCAGCGCGCGTCGCTCCTGCGACAGGCCGGCGTCCTCGAGCCCTTTGCACAGCGCGCGCTCGTCGGCGGCGATGGCGGCTTCCAGCGCGTTCGCGGCCTCCGTCGTGCGCAGCGCGCCTCGGCCCCAGAGCGGGCCGGTGGGGTGCAGGTCGAACGCGGCGACGCGCGCGTGCAGCGCCGGCGTCAGCGCCTCCGGCCCGAACACGCTCCTGCGGCCGTCGAGCATGAACACCTCGCCATCGATGGCGCGCTCCCAGCTGCCGTCGGCGATGCGCGCGTCGAGCACACGGTTGAACAGTTCGGAGCGGGCGGCGGAGAGCAGCATCGAGCGCGTCTCGCGGCCCACCTTGGCACCCGCGAACATCCGCCGCGCTTGCCTCACGTTGTCGCCGAAGCGGCCGAAGCGCTGCACGCCGAAGCGGTTCGGCACGCCGCGGGCGGCGATGGCGGCAAGGCGTGACTCGATGGCCGCGCGCAGCGGCCCGTCCGCTGCGGCGCCATCGGCTCCGCGGACCTCACGCAGCGTGATCGTGAAGGCGTTGCCGGCCAACCCACCGCGCGGCAGCTTGCGGGCGTGCCACTCCTGCGCGATGACGCGGACACCGTCGCCCTCGAGCGCCTCGAGCGCCGGCGCGACGCGCTTCGGCAGGTGCACGGTGAAGCGTTGCCGGGTGACCGCCTGCTTGTCCTTCAGCCCGGCGTAGCCGATGCCCACCGGCGCGACATTGGCCCAGCGGCACAGGCGCTGCACGAGCTCCGTCGTCGTGAGGCCGCGCTTCTCGATCCACAGCTGCAGGTGCTCGCCTTGCCCGGTCGCCGGCTCGGTGGCGATCTCTTCGACGATGAAATCCTCGGGCGCAGCCTTGATGCGCGCGGCGAACAGCGGCGGGCCGAAAGGCGAGGCGCTCACGCGCGGGGCTCCAACGCGAGCGCGCTCACGCGCGCTCCAGCAGCACCACCGCCATCGCGGCGAGGCCTTCGTCGCGGCCGGTGAAGCCGAGTTTCTCGGTGGTGGTCGCCTTCACCGACACCGCATCGATCTCGATGCCGAGATCGGCGGCCAGCGTCTCGCGGATGGCCTGCGCATGCGGGCCCACCTTCGGCCGCTCACCGATCACGGTCGCGTCGACATTGCCGATGCGCCAGCCGCGCTCGGCGGCCAATGCGACGCAGTGCACGAGGAAGCGCCGCGAATCGGCACCCTTCCACTGCGGATCGGACGGCGGGAAATGCTTGCCGATATCGCCCAGCGCCAGGGCGCCGAGGATGGCGTCGCAGAGCGCGTGGATCAGCACGTCGCCATCGGAGTGCGCGACGATGCCCTGCGTGTGCGGCACGCGCACGCCACCAAGCACGACCTGATCGCCGGGGCCGAAGGCGTGGACGTCGAAGCCTTGGCCGATGCGGATGCGCCCGGTGGACGTGCTGCTCATGCCTGCGTGCTCCTGCGTGCGCGCTCAGGCGCGGCCGTCGCCCATGCGACGGAGGATGGATGCGGCGACGGCGAGGTCCGCCGGCGTGGTGATCTTTAGGTTGTCCTCGCTGCCTTCGACCAGCAGCGGCTTCAGACCGCGGCGCTCGATGGCCATGGCCTCGTCGGTGGCGACGACGCCGGCGCGCTCGGCCGATTCCAGCGCCCGCACGAGGCTGACGCGGCGGAAGGCCTGCGGCGTCAGTGCGCGCCACATCGCGCCGCGCGGCACGGTCGACTCGACGCGGCCATCATCGCCCGCACGCTTCAGCGTGTCGCGCACGGGCGCGGCCAGCAGCGCGCCGACCGGATCGGTCTTCAGCGCCGCGAACAGGCGCGACAGATCCAGCGCCTTGACGCACGGCCGCGCGGCGTCGTGCACCAGCACCCAGCTGTCGGGCGCGACGGAATCGGGCAGCGCGCGCAGGCCGGCCAGCACCGAATCGGCGCGTTCGCCGCCGCCGAGGCAGGTCAGCACCGGCTTGCCCTCGAGTTCGCGCCAGCCCGGCCAGCGCGGATCGTTCGCCGCCAGCGCGACCATCGCGCCGCTGATCGCCGGATGCGCGAGCAGTGCGCGCAGCGTGTGCTCGATGACCGGCTTGCCGACAAGATCGAGGTACTGCTTCGGCACGTCACCGCCGAAGCGCGCGCCGCGCCCGGCCGCCGGCACCACCACCCAGCTCATTCCGTCCGCTCGCGGTCATGCGCTGCGGCGGTGTCGCCGACCACGCGGTAGAAGGTTTCACCGGGCTTGATCATGCCGAGTTCGGCGCGCGCGCGGTCTTCAACCGCCGCATCGCCGGACCGCAGTTCGGCGACATCGGCGATGAGCGCCTGATTGCGCTGCTCGAGCGTCTCGTTGGCCGATGCCTGCTCGGCGATGCGCGTCTGCAGGGCTTCGAGCTGCTGCCGACCGCCCTCGCCGCGCTCGAGCTGCCAGAGCAGGGCCGCGGCCAGCAAGGCCAACACCGCATGGGGCAGCCAGCGGCGGATCACGGGTGGCGAACCTCGTTCGGACGCGCGGCGGGTCGAAGCACGGCGATCAGCGCGTGAGGCGGACGAAAGCGCCGCGACCGGCGTAGCGCGCCGAAGCGCCCAGGGCCTCCTCGATGCGCAGCAGCTGGTTGTACTTCGCCACGCGATCGCTGCGGCACAGCGAGCCGGTCTTGATCTGGGTGGCCGTGGTGGCCACGGCAATGTCGGCAATGGTCGTGTCTTCCGTCTCGCCCGAGCGATGCGAAATGACCTGGCTGTAACCGGCGGCCTCGGCCATCGCGATCGCCTGCAGCGTCTCGGTCAGCGTGCCGATCTGGTTGACCTTGATGAGGATCGAATTCGCCACGCCCTTGTCGATGCCTTCTTTAAGGATCTTCGGGTTGGTGACGAACAGGTCGTCGCCGACCAGCTGCACGTTGCCGCCGATGGCCTTGGTGAGCTGCGCCCAGCCGTCCCAGTCGTGCTCGGACATGCCGTCCTCGATCGTGATGATCGGGTACTGGCGCGACCAGTTGCTGAGGAAGTCGACGAACTGCTCGGTGGAGAGGCGCTTGCCCTCGCCCACCAGGTTGTACTTTCCGTTCTCGAAGAACTCCGAGCTGGCCACGTCGAGGCCCAGCATCACGTCGTCGCCCGCGCGGTAGCCGGCCTTGCCGATAGCTTCGAGGATGACCTCGATGGCTTCCTCGTTCGACTTCAGGTCCGGCGCGAAGCCGCCTTCGTCGCCGACGGCCGTGGACAGGCCGCGACCCTTCAGCACGGATTTCAGCGCATGGAAGATCTCGGTGCCGGCGCGCAGGGCCTCGGCGAAGCGGTCGAAGCCGACCGGCAGCACCATGAACTCCTGCATGTCGACGTTGTTGTCGGCATGCGCACCGCCATTGATGATGTTCATCATCGGCACCGGCAGCAGCGGCGTACGGTCACCGGCGAGGTTCTTCCACAGCGGCAGGCCGCGCGAGGCCGCCACCGCGTGCGCCGCCGCCATCGACACACCGAGCAGCGCGTTGGCACCCAGCGTGCCCTTGTTCTCGCTGCCGTCGAGTGCGATCAGCGTGCCGTCGAGGCCGGCCTGGTCGGCGGCATCGAAGCCCTTCAGCGCCTTGGCAATCGTCGTGTTGACGTTGCCGACCGCCTTGGTCACGCCCTTGCCGAGGTAGCGACTCTTGTCGCCGTCGCGCAGCTCCACGGCCTCCTTGGTGCCGGTCGAGGCGCCCGAGGGCACGGCGGCGCGGCCGGTGTGGCCGCTGGCCAGCGTGACTTCGGCTTCAAGCGTGGGATTGCCGCGGGAATCGAGAATTTCGCGGGCGTGGACGCGGGTGATGGCGGTGGTCATTGGGCGAGAGTGATGTCGAAAGGAAAGGGGAAAGTCCGCTGCAACGCGCGGCGGCCTGCGCCGGTCAGAGCAGTCCAGCGTCGCGGGCCAGCGCGCGCTTGGCGACCTGGTCGATCTCCATCAGCGTCTCCAGCAGGGCCTTCATCTTGCCGAGCGGCCAGGCGTTCGGGCCGTCGGAGAGCGCCTTTTCCGGGTCCGGGTGCGTTTCGGCGAACAGGCCCGCCACGCCCACGGCCACCGCGGCGCGGGACAGCACCGGCACGAACTCACGCTGGCCACCGGAGCGGCCATCGAGGCCACCGGGCTGCTGCACGGAGTGCGTGGCGTCGAACACCACCGGACAGCCGGTGTCGCGCATCACCGCGAGGCTGCGCATGTCGCTGACGAGGTTGTTGTATCCGAAGCTCGCACCGCGCTCGCAGGCCATGATCTGGGTGTTGCCGGTGGCCAGCGCCTTGGCGGTGACGTGCTTCATCTCCCAAGGGCTGAGGAACTGGCCCTTCTTGATGTTCACCGGCTTGCCGGCGCGCGCCACCTTCTGGATGAAGTCGGTCTGCCGGCACAGGAAGGCCGGGGTCTGCAGCACGTCCACGACGCTGGCGACCTCGTCCATCGGGGTGTACTCGTGTACGTCGGTGAGCACCGGCACGCCGAGCTGGCGTTTCACTTCGGCGAGCACCTTCAGGCCTTCGTCCATGCCGGGGCCACGGAAGCTCGTCGACGAGGTGCGGTTGGCCTTGTCGAAGCTCGACTTGAAGATGAAGTTCATGCCGAGGCCGGCGGTGATCTCCTTGAGCTTTCCGGCGACCTCGATCTGCAGCGCCATCGATTCGATGACGCAGGGGCCGGAAATCAGGAACAGGGGCTGGTCGAGGCCGACCTTGAATCCGCAGAGGTCCATCAGCTCGCTTCCTTCAGCAGTTTGCCGCCGGCATTGGCCTTGAACTCGCGCGCGGCGCGGATGAAGCCGACGAACAGCGGGTGGCCGTCGCGCGGCGTCGAGGTGAATTCCGGGTGCGCCTGGCAGGCCAGAAACCACGGGTGCTCGGATTGCGGCAACTCGACCATCTCGACCAGCAGGTCGTCCATCGACTTGGCGGCGATCACGAGGCCGGCGTCCTCCAGCTGCGCGCGATAGCGGTTGTTGAACTCATAGCGATGGCGGTGGCGCTCGCCGACGACATCTTTTCCGTAGAGCCTGTGTGCCAGCGTGCCGGCCTTCAGGCGCTGCTCCTGCAGGCCGAGACGCATCGTGCCGCCGAGGTCGGAGTGCTCATCGCGCTTCTCGACCTCGCCGCTGGCGGTGCGCCATTCGGTGATCAGGCCGATCACCGGATGCGCGGCCTTGCGGTCGTTCTCGGTGGTGTTGGCCCCGGCAAGGCCAGCCTTGTGGCGGGCCACATCGACCACGGCGGCCTGCATGCCGTAGCAGATGCCGAAGTACGGAATGCGGCTTTCGCGCGCGTGCTTCGCCGTGGCCACCTTGCCCTCGAAGCCGCGGTCGCCGAAGCCACCGGGCACAAGGATGGCGTCGACGCCGGCCAGCACGCCGGTACCTTCGGCCTCGACCTGCTCGGATTCCAGCCACCGCAGCTTGACCTTGGTGCGCTGGCGCAGGCCGCCGTGCTTCAGCGCTTCGGCCAGCGACTTGTAGGCGTCCTGATGGTCGACGTACTTGCCGACGATGGCGACGGTCACTTCGTCGACCGGATGCTCCATCGCATCGACGACGGCGTTCCAGTCGGAGAGGTCCGCCGGCTTCACCTTGCCTTCGAGGCGCAGGCGCTCGACCACGATCTCATCGAGGCCTTGGCTATGCAGCCAGCCGGGAATCTTGTAGATGTTGTCGAGGTCAACCGCCGAGATCACGGCCTTCTCGTGCACATTGGTGAACAGCGCGATCTTGCGGCGCTCGCCGTCCGGCAGCGGCTGTTCTGATCGGCACAGCAGCACGTCGGGCTGGATGCCGATCGAGCGCAATTCCTTCACGGAATGCTGGGTGGGCTTGGTCTTCAGCTCGCCGGCGGCCGCGATATAGGGCACCAGGGTGAGATGCATGAAGATGGCCTTGTCCGGGCCGCGCTCGGTGCGGATCTGGCGGATCGCCTCGAGGAAGGGCAGCGACTCGATGTCGCCGACCGTGCCGCCGATCTCCACCAGAGCAACGTCGAAGCCCTCGGTCGCGGCGTCGATGCAGCGTTTGATCTCGTCGGTGATGTGCGGAATGACCTGCACCGTCGCGCCGAGGTAGTCGCCGCGGCGCTCCTTGCGGATCACTTCCTCGTAGATGCGGCCGGTGGTGATCGAGTTCTTCCGCGTCAGGTGAGTGCGGATGAAGCGCTCGTAGTGGCCGAGGTCGAGGTCGGTCTCGGCGCCGTCGTCGGTGACGTACACCTCGCCGTGCTGGAACGGGCTCATGGTGCCCGGGTCGACGTTGATGTAGGGGTCCAGCTTCATCATCGTCACGCGCAGGCCGCGCGCTTCGAGGATGGCCGCGAGCGAAGCCGCTGCGATGCCCTTGCCCAGCGAGGACACCACGCCGCCGGTCACGAAGATCAGGGGAGTCATGGGTTGCTACCGCGTGAAAGCGGCATTCTACCGGCTGGCCGCCCGCCACGCGAACGCCAGCGCGGTGGCGGTGGCCCAGCCGGCGCACTCGGCGCGCCACGACCGCCGACAACCACCGGCAACGCCTTGACCCTCCCCGGCGCCACCCGCATCCTGCCGGCCTTTCCGGGCCTCGCCCGCATCGCGATCCGCACCGCATGAGCTCCCGCTACAACGCCGCCGACATCGAGGTCCTCTCCGGCCTCGATCCCGTCAAGCGCCGCCCCGGCATGTACACCGACACCACGCGCCCGAACCACCTGGCGCAGGAGGTCATCGACAACGCCGTCGACGAGGCGCTGGCCGGACACGCAAAAACGGTGGAAGTGACGCTCTGGGCCGACGGCAGCTGCGAGGTGAACGACGACGGCCGCGGCATGCCGGTCGACATCCACCCGGAGGAGAAGATCCCCGGCGTCGAGCTGATCCTCACGCGCCTGCACGCGGGCGGCAAGTTCAGCGGCAAGAACTACGCCTTCTCCGGCGGCCTGCACGGCGTCGGCGTCTCGGTGGTGAACGCCCTCTCGACCAAGGTGATCGTGCAGATCCGCCGCGACGCCAGCGAATACCGCATGGAGTTCCGCAACGGCGACCGCTTCTCGCCGCTGGAGACCATCGGCACGGTGGCCAAGCGCAACACCGGCACGCGGGTGCGCTTCTGGGCCGATGCGAAGTA
>DMHI01000186.1:0-444 GCA_003449515.1 Lysobacteraceae bacterium
CGGACCGGCGAGCGCCGCGACGCCAGGGCCGCTGGCTGGCGCCCCGGCAGCGTGCCCACGGTCGACGCCGATGCCGTGGCGGCGCGCGATGCCGGGCTGGTGGTCGTCGACGCCCGCGCACCGGAACGCTTCCGTGGCGAGGTCGAGCCGCTGGATGCCAGGGCCGGCCACATTCCCGGTGCGCGCAACCGGCCGTTCGCGTTGAACCTCGAGACTGGGCGCTTCAAGGACGCGGCGCGCCTGCGCGCGGAGTGGCGCGCCCTGTTGCGCGAGGGCGAACGCCCGCTGCTGTCCTGCGGCTCCGGTGTCACCGCCTGCCACAACGCGCTTGCGCTGGTGCAGGCCGGTTGGCCGATGCCCGTGGTGTTCCCGCCGTCGTGGTCGGGCTGGTCAAGCGATCCGCGCCGCCCGGTGGAAACCGGCGGCTGAAACGTGCGCTTCATC
>DMHI01000186.1:763-8717 GCA_003449515.1 Lysobacteraceae bacterium
GCTGAAACGTGCGCTTCATCGCATTCGCGCCACGCCCCGTCGCGGCCGCAACGCCGGCGTAACGCTCAGGGCGCAGCGTTTGGGGCTTTGCCGGGGCGAGGACCATGACGATGTGCGGCAGGCGAGTGCGGGGCTTGGGGTTGGCGCTGTTGATCGGGTTCGTGGCGCTGCCGGCGCAGGCGCAGGACGCCCGGCTGTGCCTGTCGGGCTCCAACACCGTGGGCCAGAAGCTGGCGCCCATGCTGGTGAAGGGCTGGGCGGAACGGCAGGGGTGGGCGCTGCATGGCGAATCGCGGCCGGCGCTCGACGAGACCCGGCTCACCCTGGCCACGCCGCGCGGCGCACTGGTGGTGGACATCCTCGCCCACGGCACCAGCACCGGCTTCGACGCCCTCCGCGAGGGCCGCTGCGACCTCTGGATGGCCTCACGCGCGGTGCGCGATGCCGAGATCGGCGCCGCGGCGGCGCTTGGCAGGCTCTACGAGCAGGGCCAGGAGCATGTGATCGCGCTGGATGGCCTCGCCGTCATCGTCCATCCGTCGAACCGCCTGCGGGCGCTCACGGTCGAGCAGGTGCGCAATGCCTTCGCCGGTCGCGTGCGTGACTGGGCGCAGCTTGGCGGCACGCCCGGGCCGATCGTGCTGCATGCGCGTGACGACCGTTCGGGAACCTACGACACGTTCCGCGCACTGGTGATGGGCGATGTCGCGCTTTCGGGCGCTGCGACCCGCTACGAGTCGACCGCGCAGCTCGCTGCGGCCGTGGCCGCCGATCCGCGTGCGATCGGCTTCGTCGGTCTTGCCGGCGTGGATGGCGCGAGGGCGTTGGCGCTCTCCGAGCGCGGCACCGTGCCGCTGGCACCGGACGCGCTGTCGGTCGCCACCGAGGACTACGTGCTGGCGCGTCGGCTTTTTCTTTACAGCCGCGAGCGTCCCCGCGCCGAGGTGCAGGCCTTGCTCGACTTCGTGCTGGGCCCGGGCGGCCAGGCGGTGGTCGAGCAGGTCGGCTTTGTGCCGCAGGACATCCGCGCGTTGGCCCAGCGTGCTCCCGACAACGCCGAGTACCGAGCGCTCGTCGCCGGTGCGCGTCGGCTCAGCCTGAATTTCCGCTTCGGCGAGGGTGCGGCGGTGCTCGACAACAAGGCGGTGGAGGACATCGAGCGCCTGGCGCGCTTCATGCGCGCGCCAGCACAGGCCGGCCACGAACTGCTGTTGATCGGCTTCGCTGACCGATCGGAATCCACGCCGCTGGAGGCGCTGTCGCTCAGCAATGATCGCGTCGACCTGGTGGCCGCCGAGCTGCGCGCTGAGGGGCTGCGGGTGGCGCGCCAGCGTGGCCTCGGCCAGATCGCTCCGGTGGCGAGCAACGACAACGCCGAGGGTCGCCTGCGCAATCGTCGCGTCGAGGTCTGGATACGGCCGATCGCCGCGCCGCGCTGACGCCTACTTGCCGATCTTCGCCATCAGCGCCCGCAACGCCTCCTGGGTGCCGGCGTTGAACCAGCCATCGATGAAGCCCGCGAGGTCACTGTCGCTGAAGCCGGCGAGCGCCGCGTGGAGGTCGGCGCGGGCGATCGACCGGGTGGTCAGCAGGGGCTCGCGCGGCAGGCTGGCAAGCGTGCCCAGCCAGTCGAGCGCACGCGCCGGGACGTGTTCGATGTCGGCGAGCTCGTCGACGAGACCGATGCGCAGCGCCGCGTCGGATTCGATCATCGCGCCGGCCACCATCAGGCGTTCGGCGCGGTGCGGGCCGACCACGCGGCGCATCAGCACCTGGATCGCCGCAGGCACGACGAGGCCGACCTGCGTCTCGTTCAAGCCGATGCGGTACGCGCCGCGCGCCATCACCCGGTAGTCGCAGCACAGGGCCAGCACGCAGCCGCCGGCCGGACTGTGGCCGCCGATGGCCGCGGCCACCGGCACGGGACAGTGCGCGATCGCCCGCGCGGCGGCGAAAAAGCCCGACCACGCGGCGGTGATGCCGGCGCGGTCAAGCGTCAGCAGGTACGGCACATCGAGCCCGCCGGAAAACACCTTCGGCCCGCCCGACAGCACGACGCCGTCGATGCCGCGCAGCTGCGCCGGCGCGAAGGCCTCGGTGAGCGCCGTCAGCAGCGCCGGATCCAGCGCGTTGACAGGCGGCCGGGCGAGGCGGATTTCGAGGAGCTGGCCGTGGGTGATGCGTTCGAGCATGGGGGTCTCAGTCGAGGGTGATGTCGGCCGCCCAACGATAGCGCACGGTGTAGCGCAGCACCGTCTCGCCGCCGGCCGGCACGCGCACATCGGCCTCGATGCGTTGCGCGTCCTTCTTGCGGAACCGCTCGCCGCCTTCGACCAGCTGCCATTCGGTCCAGCGTGGCAGGCGATCGCCGAGCCGCACCGTGGTTTCCGTCGCCTTGGCGTTGCGCAGCGTCCACTCCACCGTCTCGGTCATCGTCCGGCCGCTGCGATCGAGCTGGAAGTCGGTGGTCTTGCGCTGCGCGGTGACGTCGAACGCGCCGCCGAGGTCGAGGTCGAGTGTGCGACCGGCGGCGGTATGGCCGAGGTCGGCTTCGCCGAGCAGATCGGCGCCATCGAAGGCGCGCAGGCGGCCGGCCGGCAGCGGTACGCCGAGCCCGGCGCTGCGCTCGTTCTGGAACACGAGGCGCGCGCGCACCGGGATCTCGCCGTCGCCGCCGAGCTCGCGGTGGATCATCGGCCGCTCCGGCATCCAGTCGCCGTCGTGGCGCTCGGCAACGAGGCGGCGCTCGCAGGGCACGTCGTTGGCGGGTGCCATCAGCGGCAGGCGCTGCAGCGAATCGTCGGGCAGATCGCCGGTGCCGGGCAGGCGGTAGCGGTGGTTTTCGCCGGAGGCGACCGCCTGCGGCGCGGCATCGGCCATCATCATCTTGGCCTCCATCGGTGCGCTGGCACGCATCGCGGTGCCACTCGGCGCGATGCGGTCGATGCGGCGGTTCGGCTCGCCGGCGACGAGGTCGAGCGCGACGTTGTTGAAATCCACGCCCGAGCGGTTCGCCACCATCGCGTGGCCTTCGAGCGCCATGCGGCAGTTCGCGCCGCTGCCGCGCAGCACGGCGCGGTACTCGGCGCGCCACGCCAGGCCGGCGGTCGCGTAGTCGAGCCGCGCGTCGCGCGTTCCGCCGCTCGCGTCCAGCATGAAGCGCAGCGTCGGGCGGGTGACGAGGCCGCCCGGCGGATCGGTCAGCGTGACGCTGCTGAAGCCCGACAGCACGCGCAACTGCCCGCCGGTTTCGCGCAGGGTCAGACCGTTGCCCACGGCGACCAGCGTGCCGCGGAACTCACGCACGCCCGTTGCCGTGAGCTGGTCGACGCCGATCTCGCGACCGATCGCGCGCTGCAGCAGTTGCGCGTGGTCGGCGGTGGCGAAGTCGTAGCGCTGGCTGCGCACCGCCACGCCGTCACCGTGGAGCTGCACGGTGGACGGATCGAGCGCCAGCGGCAGATCGTCGATCGACCATTCACCGGCGCTCACGCGCACGGGTCGCTGCACCAGCGCATAGCCGGCATTGCTCGCTCCCGCGCGCGTCTGGCTGACAGCGTCGAAGCCACCGCTGTAGATGACGAGGCGCTGGGACTCGACAGCGGCGGCGTTCATGGTGGCTCCCAGAGCGAAGGTGAGGGCAGCGGCGCGGAGCAGGGTGCGCAGGGAGGATCGCGTCATCGTTCAGTCCTCGCAGGCGGCGCGGATGAAGGGCGGCAGCGCGATCGACGCGCCAGTGTTGTCCACCCACACCATCACGGTGTGGCCATCAGCGTAAAGCACGCCGTCCGGCGTCGCGCTCTCGATGCGGTGGCCCAAGGTCAGGCTCTTCGTGCCGAGCTTCTCGGCGTGCAGGGTGATGCGCAGGCGCTCCGGCCAGCCGATCGGGCGACGGTAGTTCATCGTCGCCGCGGCGAGGATCGGCGCGCAGTCGACATCGGCCCAGGCGGCCGGCACCAGCGCGCGGAACCACGCCACGCGCGCTTCTTCGATGTAGCGCAGGTAGCTGGCGTTGTTGACGTGGTTGAAGGCGTCCATGTCGCCCCAGCGCACGTCCATGGCGAACTCGAACACGGTCTTCATGCGCGGGCCTTCTTCTTTGGTGCCGGCGCATCGGCGGGATCCGGGCGCGGCGGGTTGGGCAGCGTGGGCTTCATGCGGCGGAGCTTCGGCACCGCCGGAGTCGAGGCCGGCGCGGCTTCGAGCAGTCTGGCGAGGAAACGGCCGGTATGCGAGTCGGGGTGTGCGGCGATGGCCTCCGGCGTGCCGGCGGCGATGATCTGCCCGCCGCGATGACCGCCTTCCGGGCCGAGGTCGATCACCCAGTCGGCGGTCTTGACCACGTCGAGGTTGTGCTCGATCACCACCACGGTGTTGCCGTCGTCGCGAAGCTTGTGCAGCACGGCCAGCAGGTGCTCGATGTCGGCGAAGTGCAGGCCGGTGGTGGGCTCGTCGAGGATGTACAGCGTGCGGCCGGTGTCGCGGCGCGAGAGTTCCTTTGACAGCTTGACGCGCTGCGCCTCGCCGCCGGACAGCGTCGTCGCGCTCTGGCCGAGCTTGATGTAGGAGAGGCCCACGTCCATCAGGGTCTCCAGCTTGCGCGCGATCGACGGCACCGGCTCGAACAGCTTCAGCGCGTCCTCGACGGTCATTTCCAGCACGTCGTGGATGCTGTAGCCCTTGTAGAGGATCTCCAGTGTCTCGCGGTTGTAGCGCTTGCCGTGGCAGACGTCGCAGGGCACATACACGTCCGGCAGGAAGTGCATCTCGACCTTGATCAGGCCATCGCCTTGGCAGGCTTCGCAGCGGCCGCCGCGCACGTTGAAGCTGAAGCGGCCGGGCGCATAGCCGCGAGCGCGCGCCTCGGGCACCTGCGCGTAGAGCTCGCGCAGCGGCGTGAACAGGCCGGTGTAGGTCGCCGGATTCGAGCGCGGCGTGCGGCCGATCGGCGTCTGGTCGATGTCGACCACCTTGTCGAACAGGTCAAGGCCGACCACCTCGCGGTGCGCCGCTGCCGTTGCGCCCGAGCCGTTGAGCTCGCGCGAGGCCAGCGCGAACAGCGTGTCGTTGATCAGCGTCGACTTGCCTGAACCCGACACGCCCGTCACCGCGACGAACAGCCCGGCCGGGATCTCGAGATCGACGTTCTTCAGGTTGTTGCCGCTGGCGCCGAGCAGCTTCAGCCACTCGTTCTTGCGCGGCGCGTGGCGCTTGCTCGGCACCTCGATGCGGCGCTCGCCGCTCAGGTACTGCCCAGTGATCGAGCGCGGTGAGGCCATGATGTCCGCCACCGAGCCTTGCCCGACCACTTCGCCGCCGTGCACGCCGGCGCCGGGGCCGATGTCGACCACATGGTCGGCGAGGCGGATCGCGTCTTCGTCGTGCTCGACGACGATGACCGTGTTGCCGAGGTCGCGCAGGCGCGTCAGCGTGGCGAGCAGGCGCTCGTTGTCACGCTGGTGCAGGCCGATCGACGGCTCGTCGAGCACGTACATCACGCCGACGAGGCCCGCGCCGATCTGCGAAGCCAGCCGGATGCGCTGCGCTTCACCGCCGGAGAGCGAATCGGCCTGGCGATCGAGCGTGAGGTAATCGAGGCCGACGTCGACGAGGAAACGCAGACGCTCGCGGATCTCCTTGACGATCTTCACCGCGATCTCGCCGCGCCAGCCGGGCAGGGTGAGGTCGCTGAAGAAGGCCATGCAGGCGTCGACCGGCAGATGCGCCACCTCGGGCAGGTTGCGGCCGGCGACGAACACGTGCCGCGCCATGCGGTTCAGTCGCGCGCCGCCGCAGTCGGGGCAGGGCTGGTCGCTGATGTACTTCGCCAGTTCCTCGCGCACGGTCTGCGATTCGGTCTCGCGGTAGCGCCGCTGCAGGTTCGGCAGGATGCCCTCGAAGGCGTGCTTGCGCTGGCTGCGGCCGCCGTTCTCGGTGATGTAGGTGAAGCTGATCAGCTCGCCCCCGGAGCCGTGCAGCACGGCGTCGCGGGCGCGCTTCGGCAGGTCCTGCCAAGGCGTGTCGACGCTGAACCCGTAGTGCTTGGCCAGCGCCGCGACCAGCTGGAAGTAGTAGATGTTGCGGCGGTCCCAGCCGCGCACCGCGCCATTGGCGAGGCTGAGCTCCGGGTGGCCGACCACCTTCGCGGCGTCGAACACCTGGGTGACGCCCAAGCCGTCGCAGGTCGGGCAGGCGCCCACCGGCGAGTTGAAGGAGAACAGCCGAGGCTCGAGTTCAGGCAGCGAGTAGTCGCAATGCGGGCAGCCGTACTTGCTGCTGAACATCTGCGCTGGCGCTTTGTCGTCGTCCATGTCGGCGATCAGCGCGACGCCGTCGGCCAGCTTCAGCGCGGTCTCGAAGCTCTCGGCGAGGCGCTGCTTCATCTCCGCGCGCGGCTTGAAGCGGTCGACCACGGCTTCGATGGTGTGCTTCACGCGCAGCTCGAGCTTCGGCACCGCGTCGATCTCGTGCACCACGCCGTCGACGCGGACGCGCACGTAACCCTGCGCGCGCAGCGCGTCGAACACCTGCGCATGCTCGCCCTTGCGGTCGCGCACCACCGGCGCCAGCAGCATCAGGCGCTTGTCCTCCGGCATCGCCAGCACGGCGTCGACCATCTGGCCGATGGTCTGCGCCTCGAGCGGCGCGTCGTGGTCCGGGCAGCGCGGCGTGCCGACGCGGGCATAGAGCAGGCGCAGGTAGTCGTGGATCTCGGTGATCGTGCCGACCGTCGAGCGCGGGTTGTGCGAGGTCGACTTCTGTTCGATCGAGATCGCCGGCGACAGGCCCTCGATGTGGTCGAGGTCCGGCTTCTCCATCACCGACAGGAACTGCCGCGCGTAGGCCGACAGCGACTCGACGTAGCGGCGCTGGCCTTCGGCGTAGATCGTGTCGAAGGCCAGCGAGCTCTTGCCCGAGCCCGAGAGCCCGGTGATGACGATGAGCTGGTCTCGCGGCAGGTCGAGATCGACGTTCTTCAGGTTGTGGGTGCGTGCGCCGCGGATGCGGATCTGGTCCATGAGGGGGCAGGGCGCTGGGGGCCGATCGGGCAATTGGCGAGTCTAGCCCGCCGCGCCATCCCGGCCGTGACCGCCGCGTGGCCGGGCGACGAGCCTGAACGCCAGCCGGCCCACACCGGCGGTGGTCGCTCCCGAACTTGCGCGGGCCGGCGCTTCTGTCCCATACTCCGCGACTCCCTGCGTCCGGCCCGGCCCAAACCGGCGTCGAGCCACGGGGGCGGCAGGCGGCCACCGCCCGCTCGAATCCCAAGAAGAACTACAGAAAGCAACGAGGTTCAACATGTACGCAGTCGTCGTCACCGGCGGTAAGCAGTACCGCGTGATGAAGGGCGAAACCCTCCGCGTCGAGCTGATCGACGCCGAGCCGGGCGCCAACATCGAAATCAACGACGTCCTCCTCGTGGGCGATGGTGACAAGATCACCGTCGGTGCCCCGCAGGTCGCGGGCGCCAAGGTCACCGCGACCGTCAAGGGTCACGGCCGCCTCGAGAAGGTCCGCATCGTCAAGTTCCGTCGCCGCAAGCACCATCGCAAGCAGATGGGCCACCGGCAGCACTACACCGAACTCGAGATCACCGGCATTTCGGCCTGATCCGACCGTCTGAGGAGAACACGTCATGGCAAGTAAAAAGGGCGTCGGCTCGACCCGCAACGGCCGCGATTCCAACCCGAAGTACCTCGGTGTGAAGATCTTCGGCGGCCAGGCCGTCGAAGCCGGCAACATCATCGTCCGCCAGCGCGGCACCGAGTTCCATCCGGGTGCCGGCGTCGGCATCGGTCGCGACCACACGCTGTACGCGCTGGTCGACGGCAAGGTCGATTTCGCGGTGAAGGGCGCCAACAAGCGCCGCACCGTGAGCGTGGTCGGTGCCGAGTAATCGGCACCGCCGGCAACGGCGGACGCGGTCCCGGCCTGCCGGAGTCGCCGCACGACA
>DMHI01000083.1:0-2967 GCA_003449515.1 Lysobacteraceae bacterium
AACCGGTACGCTGCAGTGCGGGCAGTTCTGCCGGACGAGGCGCTGGTTGACCACGGCGAGCAGGTTGTCGGCGATCACCTGCGCCTCCAGCCCCAGCGGGCGCAGGCGCGGCACCACACCGAACACGCCGGAGACGTGCAGCGTCGACAGCACCAGGTGGCCGGTGGCGGCCGCCTCGATGGCGGCCTGCGCGGTCTCGGCGTCGCGCATCTCGCCAAGCAGGATCACGTCGGGATCGTGGCGCAGGAAGTGCCGCAGCGCCGAGCCGAACTCGTAGCCGGCGCGACGGTTCACTTCCGTCTGACAGGCGCCGGGCACGCGGTACTCGATTGGATCCTCGACGGTCAGCACGTTGCGCTCGATCAGCGACTGCATGCGCAGCGCGGCGTGCAGTGAGCTGCTCTTGCCCGAGCCGGTGGGGCCGGTGATCAGGATCAGGCCCGCGGGCTTGGCAAACATGCGCTCGAGCCCGGCGACGTCCTCGGCGAAGAAGCCCAGCTCGCGCAGGCCGGAGAGGTCGCTGTGCTCCGGCAGCAGGCGCATCACCATGCGTTCGCCGGCGTCGCTGATCAGCGTCGAGACGCGGACGGTCAGTGCGCTGTCCAGCACCGTGGCGCGGAAGCTGCCGTCCTGCGGGCGGCGCTGCTCGGAGATGTCCATCTCGGCGGCGAGCTTGATGAAGCCGAGCAGGCGCTGCAGCTGTGGTGGCATCGCCAGCATCGGCCGCAGCACGCCGTCGACACGGAACAGCACGTGGATGCTGCCCTCGGCCGGCGCGATGTGGATGTCGGTGGTGCGCTCGCGAACCGCGAGGTGCAGCAGGTAATCGAGCAGCTTCTCGGGGCTGTAGGCGTGGTCGACGTCGGCCGAGATGCGCTTGAGCTCGCGCTCCAACAGCGATTCGACCGGGTTCTGCGCGAAGTAGTAGGTGTAGCGGATGAGCTGCGCGACGCGGGTGAACTCGCCCTGCACGAAGCGGCAGCGCAGACCGGAACGCTGCAGCACCAGTTGCGCCACCGCGTCGGGCTCGGCATCGCCGAGCAGTACCTCGAGTGTGTTGTCGACGCGGCGCAGTGGCAGGAAGGCGCGCAGCAGGCAGAGCTCGCGATTGAACAGCGCGAGCACCTGCGGCTCGGCCGCCGACAGCGTGTCGACCGGCGTGAACGGCATCCCCTGCAGCTCGGCGATGACGCGCACGATCTCGGTCTCGCTGGCGAGGCCGTGCTTGATGAGCAGTTTGCCGAAGCGCTGGCCCTCGATGGCATGCTTCTGCAGGGCGTACTGCAGCTGCGCGGCGTTGAGCAGGCCGCGTTCGAACAGGATCTGACCGAGGCGTTGCGCTTCGATGCCGGCATGGCTGGGCGGAGCGACGTTAACCGCGGCCATGCACGACCCCCGAATGGTCGGCTGTTGAGGATGTTGCGACGGTGATCGCCGTAGCGACCAGACTGCTGGCGACCAGCAGCGCGATGCCGAAGAGGGCGATACCCCGGCGCGCGAGACCGCCTGACAGACCACGCGCTGTTGGCGCGAAGCCGGCCTCGGCAGCGGCGCAGCACACCAGCGCGGCGTCGATCCGGGTATCGCCCTTGGCGATGACGCCGTAGAGGCAGCGATCCATGATCAGGTGCACGCGGCGCGGATTGCCGGCACTGTGGCGGTAGAGCGCGGCGAGCGCGTTGTCGTCGAGCCGGATGCGACGTTCATCGCCGGCGCAGTCCAAACGGAAATCGACGTAGCGCGCCAGCGCCGGCGCGTCGAGGGATGCCAGCCGGACGTGCTTGACGATCCGGCTGGCGAGCTGGCGCAGGCCGTGCGCCCGCAACGCGTCCTCAAGCTCGGGCTGGCCGGCGAGCACGATCTGCAAGAGCTTCTCCTGGCCACTTTCGAGGTTGGTGAGCAGGCGCAGCAGCTCGAGGCTTCCAGCGTCGAGGTTCTGCGCGTCGTCGATGAAGAGCACGCAGGTGGTTCCGCTGCGCCAGCAGGTGAGCAGGAAGCGGTTGAGCCGGGTGATGTTGCCGGCGGCATCGCGTCCGGGGCGCAGGCCGAAGTCGCGCAGCACCGCAGCGAGCAGGTCGGGGCCTTGCAGGAAGGTGTTGAAGATCAGCGATGAGCGCGCGCCCTTGGCCTCGACGGCACGCAGCAGCCGGCGCAGGAAGGTGGTCTTGCCCTGGCCCACCTCGCCAGTCAGCAGAACGAAGCCCTTGCGCCCCAGCAGGCAATGCTGCGCCTCGGCGAGATCGCGCTCGAGGTCGGGCGTGGTGAAGTAGTGCGCGGCGTCGGGCGTGGGTGGGAACGGCGCGTGCGAAAGGCCAAGCGCCGCGAGCACCGGGTGCATTGCGGCGTCGCCGGATGCGCTGGCGGCAGCGGTCGTTGTGCGGGCGTGGGCGACACTGGCGTTCATCGTGGCGTCGCCCCAACCTGGGCCATCGCCGCAGCGAGTTCGGCCGATTCGCCGCCGCTGGCGCGCAGCTCGCGCAGCCGGCGGCTGGCACCCTCGACATCGCCCTGCGCCGCCTCGAGCAGGGCGAGATTGATCGCCGCGTTGCGATCGCCCGGCATGCGCTGGGCGATTTCGTGGTACAGCGCCAGCGCCTCCACGATGCGACCGGACTGGTGCGCGTGCCACGCCTCCATCCGGCGCAGGGTGAGGCTGCGCGCTGGCAGCCGGTCGGCGAGCTGGTCGATCGCTGCGCGCGCGCCGTCGAGATCGCCGAGGCGCATCGCCTGCTCCACGGCCGCCACCGCGAGCGCCACGCTTGCAGCGTCGGCGGCGGCCGGATTCGCGGTGGCTTCGGGCGTGTCGGTCGTCGCTGTCGCCGGAAGATCGGTGACGGTGATCGCCGTGCGCGCGGCCGCGAGGTTGGCCGGCGGCGGGCTGGGCGCGGCTTCGGTGGTTGCCGGACTGGGTTCGGGCGCTGGAGTGGCAGCCAGCGCTGGCAAAGGTCCGGGTTCGGGTTCGGGTGC
>DMHI01000083.1:3354-3475 GCA_003449515.1 Lysobacteraceae bacterium
CGGGTGCGGGTGCGGGTGCGGAGATCTCCGCGGCCACCGATGCACCGTTCGCCACCACGAGGCCCGCGGTGACGATGTTGTGTGCGGCGGGTACGACCGGATCCGATGCAATTCCACCGTC
>DMHI01000083.1:3819-25822 GCA_003449515.1 Lysobacteraceae bacterium
GCCGAATCGGTGCCATTCCGAAATGCGAACAGTGCCAGTACGAGCGCTACCAGTACTGCGCCGCCACCCAGCGCCAGCGGAGCGATACCCGCGGATGCGCGCGGCACGTCGCGCGGCACTGCACCGCGGCCGCCGTCCGGGGGTGGCGTGGTCCCGGTCTCGAGCGTCTGCAGCGCGGCGTGCATCAGGCTCACAGCACGGTCACCCGCAGCACCATCACCAGTTCGCGGCTGCTGTGCCCGCGCGATTCGGCGCCGAACAGCTTGCCCAGGCCGGGCACGTCGGAAAGCCCGGGAACGCCGCTGTCATTGGTCTGCGCCTGCTGGTCGATCAAGCCGCCCATCAGCACGGTGTCACCATCGCGCAGGTTCAGCGTGGTGGTCATGCCCTTGAAGCTGATGACGGGCAGCGTCACCGAGTTGCCGTTGCCGACATCGATGAGTTCGAGGCTCCCGGGCGCGACGTCGGTCTGCATCGGGTGCACCAGCATTTCCACCTTGCCGTCGTCGTGGATCAGCGGTGCCACGCCGATCACCACGCCGGCGAACAACGATTCGGTCTGCACGTCCGCCGCCGTGGTTGTGGCGCCACCGCCTGGATTGCTGAAGGTCGTGGTGGACTTGCTGACGTAGCGGATGTTGCGGCCCACGCTGAGGTAGGCGGGTGTGGCGTTGCGCACGCGCACACTCGGGTTCGACAGCACGGTCACGTTGCCGAACCCGCGCAGCACGTTGATCGCCGCCGAGAACGTGTCGCCGGTGTAGCCGATACCGGAACCCCGTCCCAGGGGGTTGCCGATCGCCTGGCGCGGGATGGTGAGCAGCCGATCGAGCGTGTTGTCGCGCGGGCCGGGCAGTGCGCCCGATACCGGATCGAGCTGGATCGGTGCATCGCCGAAGATGCCCGCAACGCGCCCGCGCAACAGCGTCCAGTCGACGCCGAACTGGAACTGGTCGCTCAGAGCCACGTCGACCAGTTGCGCCTCCACCAGCACCTGCCGGCCAAGAATGCGCTGGTTGCGCTCGATCACTTCGGCCACCGCTCGTACCTGCGAAGGCCGAGCGCGCACAAACAGCGTGCCGGTGAGCGGATCGAGGGTGAAGCGCGAGGCTTCCTGAGGTGCCTCACCCTGACGAGAGCGCAGGTTCTGGTCTTCCTTCAGGATGCTCTCGATCGCGGCCGAGAGTTGCTTGTAGGGGTCGTTCTCGCGGCCCACGCTGCCGTCCATGATCAGTGTTCCGCGCAGCGACTGCCCTCCACCGGCAGCGCTGGCACCAGCGCCGAACACGTCGCCGCCAGTGCTCAGCTGCAACGAGGTGGTGCTGTTGAGGGTGTCGATCTGGAACACGCGCTCCTGCATTGGACGGACCACCAGCGCCCCACCCCGGGTCTCCCCGTGCAGGTCGAAGGCGGTGAGGATGTGGTTGAAGACCTCGCGTGCGGTGACGTTCTTCAGGAACAGGCTGGCGCGCTGGTCGCGCGCCTGCACGCTCGGATCGATGATGAGGTTCATGCCGAGCTGCTCCGCCAGCGCCCAAAGCAGGGCGTTGACGCTGGCTTCGTTCATGTTGATGGTGACGACCCGGTTTTCGAGCGGGTCGTACACCGGTGCCAGCGGAGCGCCTGCCGCGACGGTCGGCGCGGTGCGCTCGATCTCGCGGCGCAGCCGCGCCTTTTCCTCGGCAAGCTTTGCCGATTCCGCGGCGGCCTTCGTCGATAGCTGCTGCAGCGCCACGGTTTCCGCCGCGGGCAGCGATTGCACGCTGCGCGGCACCGTGCCGCATCCAGTCGCCAGCGTCACGGCAGCGAGCAGGGCGATCGACAACCTGCCGCTGGTGGCGGAGCCTCTGATGGCGCGGGGAAGGGGATGGCGGGGCATGGTCGGCTCGCTTGGTCGGTGGGCTCGTTCAGCGGGTCTGCGCGGCGACCCAGCCGAGCAGGACGGAAGCGCCTTCGGCCACGACCACATCGTCGTAGCGGTTGTCGCCGCGGCGGGTGGGGGCCGCGACGCAGGTCTGGCCGGTGGCCGCCATCGCCGCGTTCACTCCGTCGAATCCGGGCGGACCGGTGCCGGTGTCGTCGCGGTCGGTGACCGGCGCCACCAGCACGAAGGCGGGATTCGACTGCACGCGGCTGCAGTCTTCGGGCGAGGCCGTGGTGCCTGGCCCGGTCAGGAACGGGCGATCGGTACCAGCGGGCAGGCGCGCAGCAGCACCCAGCGCGGCGCGCAGCCGAGCGGAGCCGTCGATATCGCGGCGGGCCGGGATGGCGGCGGGGGCCACCAGATCGACCCCGCCACCGCGGCTCACCGCATAGCGCAGCCGCACGGCGCGGTCGGGGCGGGTGAGCCCGAGGCTCTCGTAGGGCAGCCAGCCGACCTGCGCGCCCGGCGGGCAGGTGCCGCCCAGCCCTTCGCGGGAGACATCGCCGAAGGCGCTGAAGTCCGGGCACGGCAGGCGCTTGTTGCGCAACGCGAAGGCACGAACCGCCTGCCGAGCGGCCTCGGCATCGGCCTTGGCGGCCATCGTCGCCCGCACCTGCGCAAGATCCCCGTAGCCGGCACTCACCACCACGCTGAGCAGGCCGATGATCGACAGCACGGCGGCGAGTTCGACCAGCGTCACGCCGGACGTTCGGCTTCGCGTGCTGGGCGTCGCGGATCGGGCCTGAACGGGGTGCATCTCAGTCTCCGGGTGGCGCCGGTGCCGGCGTCGCGGCCGGTGCGCCCAGCGGCGGCGCACCCGGCGGCCTCACATCGGTACGCACCTGTGCCTGCAGCATCTGCATCTGGGTCTGCAGCGCGTCGATCCGGGCCTGGCGCTCGGGCGTGCGCGGCTGCGCGGTGAGCGTGCGCAGCTCGCGCACCAGCACATGCATGCGCTCGGCGATGTCGAGGTTGTGGCGCAGGGCGGCGATGTCGATGTTGGCCTTGACGGCGGGATCGTCGAGCGCCTCCAGCGCGTCGATCGCCTTGCGCAAATGGACCGTGCTGGCTGCGGAGCGCCCCAGCGCGTCGCCCACCAGCGCGTCCATCGACTGCTGCAGGTCGGCCATGCGCGCGGCGCGCAGTGCCGCTTGCGGATCCGGCGCGGGCGCGCCGGCGTTGTTGGCCGTGTCATCGATGGGGCCGGTGGCCCACGGCGGTGGCGCGTCCCCGGCGGCGACGGGGGGTGGCACGGGCTCAACGCCCTGGGGGGCACCGGGCGTGGGCCCCGCGTCGGCGACCTGGTCGGCCGGGGGCGCCGGATCGTCGGCGGGCGTGGCCGTCTGGCGCAGCACCCACACCGCCGCGACGCCCAGCACGGCGACGGCGATCGCGGCGATCACGAGGGCCCGCGGCGACATCACGGCGTTCCCTCGGCGGCGGCGGGCGGCGGGTCGCCGGGCGTGCGCAGCGCCAGCGTGCGCTGCGTTCCGTCGGCTTCCTCGATGCGCACCGAGCGCGGACCGATGCTGCGCACGATTGCGCCGTCGTCGAGCCGCGTGCCCGGCCCGACCATGCGACCGTCGACAATGGCCCGGGTGGCGATGCTGGCACCCGAGAGGATCAGCGACACCACGCGATCACCGGGACGGCTCACGGCGGCCAGCGCCGTGCCCGGACCCGCGCCGTCTTCGGTGCCGGGCATGGGCGGTGGTTCAGCCACCACGCCGGCGGCCTGCGCCGGCGGTGGCGCGGCGGCGGCAAGCGCCTGCAGCGCCGTGCGAACCTGCTCGACTCGCTGGATTTCCAGCTGGATCTGCCCGGCGACGACGGCGTCGGCATCGCCAAAGCCACCCACGAACGCCCGTGGCTTGCCGGCCACCATCGACCCCACCCAGCCCACCACCGCCAGCCAGGCGAGCAGCGCCAGCGCGGCGTAGTGCTTGGGCCTCATGGCGAGATCCCTGTCGCGGTGATCGCCACGGGCGCAGACGGTAGGGCGGGCATGCTGGGCGCGCCCGGTGCATCCGCGTCGGCCGCGCGCGTGAGCCGGTACGAGAACAGGCCGCCCGGCGCGCTGCCAGCGGTGTTGCCCACCTGCGGATCGATGGCCGTTGGCACGTATCCGGCGTCGCGCAAACGCTGGACGAAGCGCGCCACCTGCTGGCCCTGGTCGGCGGCATTCGCGGCCGCGTAGTTGACGGTGCCGTCCACGCGCAGCGTGATCGGCTGTCCGGGCGCGCTTTCGAGGCGCAATCGCAGCAGTCGCACATCAGCGCCGGCCGCGGCACGGAGCTCGAGCAGTGTCGCGGTGGGGTCGAGTGCGGCACCGAGGGCGGTGGCGCGGGCGATGAAGCCGAGCAGCGCCTGGTAGTCCGTCGGCAGGGCTTGTCGCGCCGCCAGCGAGCCGATGCGTTCGTCGAGTACGGCGATCTCGGCGCGAAGCGCATCAGCGCGCGTGCTCTCCTGGTGGGCGGCGAGCGTCCAGCGCCCGCCCAGCGCACCGAGGCCCACGGCCAGCAGCAGCGAGGCGGCGCTGGCCCAAGGCAGCACGCGCTCCGCCATGTGCATGGCGCGCGAGACGGGCGAGTTCACGGCGATGGCGGCGGTGGCCTGCGCAAGCAGGGGCGGCACTGCGCTGCGGTAGCGGCGCCCGGACGCGTCGTTCACCGTCACATGCGCGGCGAGTGTGACCGACGCGCCGCTGTTGGTGGCGAAGGCTTCCGCCATCGCGTCGTCGAGTGCGACCTGCGCGGGGTCTTCCACGAGCGGTGCCGCAACGCTCGCGACACCGGGCGCAATGGCGCTGGCGGGCAAGGCGTCACCGTCGGCTTTCGGGACCGCCTGCCGGTACTCGTCCTGCCCGTCGAAGGACATCGTCGGCCCGATGGTCGGATTGCGCTCGGTCGGGGTTTCCTCGGGTGTGGGCCAGCGGTCGAGTACCGGATCGGCGCGACGTTCCGGTGCCGTTCGGGCCCGCGTCGCAGCGGCGGTCGGCAGCGCGGTCAGCGTTCCGATCCAGCGCACGTCGAGCGGTTCGAGCGCGCCCTCATCGGCCGAGAGCAGGCGCCCGGCGCGTTCGCCGAGCGCGGCCACCGTCATCATCAGATCCTCGCGGGCATCGCTGAACGCAAGCGCCGACGCCTGCACCACGCCGCTACGCAGCGCCGCAAGGAACACCACCTTGCGCCCGCTGTGGAGCACCACGCCACGCCCGGGCTTGAGCTGCCTCCACAGCAGGGCCATCGTCGGCACCAGCAGGCAATGGTCGTCTTGGTCATCGGCCCAGGCGAACAGCGGCTGCCAGCGGTCGAGCGGTACCGCGGTGAACAGCGCCTGATAGCCGTTGCCGACCGTTCGCAGGTGGTGGATGAGCACCTTGCTGTCGCCGTCGAGCAGGCCGTCGGCGCGCAGTCGGCGCTCGATGAGCGCCGAAGCGTGGGCGGGACTGCCCTCCAGCGAGGCGACGTCGCTCACCCCACCGTCGAAATCGGTGATCACCACGCTCGAACGGTCGACGCGCGGGCGGGCATCGAGCAGCTTCACGGCATCGCCCTCGAAGGCCAGCCACTTGCCATCCTGATGCAGCAGGATCTGTGGTTTCACGGCGCTTCCCCGGTGCGGAACAGCAGCGTCCCGCGCAGCGTCAGCTGCAGCGGCGGGCTGCGCGGATCGGTGGCGTCGAACAGGCCTTCATCAGGGCGCGTGACAGAAAGCTCGAAGGTTTCCGCACCGAAAATGCGGCTGTCGTTACGCGCCACCGAGGCCAGCAGGTGGTTCACGTCCGCGCGCGGCAGCGGGGCTTGGGAGACATTGATCAGGCGTTCGCCCCAACGTGCCTCCACCAAGCCCTCGGCTTTGGCCTGGATCACCAGCGCGTTGGCGTTCTCCGCGAGCCTCACCCGCAACTCGGCCTCCTGCAGCCGCTGACGCGCGGCGGCAAGCTCCTGCTTGGCGGTACCGGCCTCGGCATAGGCATCGCCCAGTGCCGAGCGGGCGGCGGTGAACCACACTGCCGCCAGCAGCAGCGTGCCGAGCGCGATCGCGAAGGCCACCAGCAGCGTCTTGCGCGAGCGGGTGATCCGGGACAGCAGCGAGGACGAGGCGACCATGGTCCTGCCCGCCTTACTGGTTCATCTTCAGGTGGGCGACCATCACCTGCACCTGGTCGGTGTCGAGTGCCGCCTGATTGATGGTATTCCCGCCACCGGTGCCGATCGTCTGGGTGTTGTTGCCGGCCCACTCGATTCCGGGCGCCGTCGGGCTGCCGGTGGTGCGGATCACACCCTGCTGCCGGAACGCGCCATTCTGCGCATCGGGCCTGCCGTCAATGGCCTGATCGAGCGCGCGGGCGAGGTCGGGCGTGAGTCCGGTGATCACCATCACATTGCCAGACCCCGAGGCGGTGCCCGGTGGGTTCCACTGGAAGCAGACCTGGATTTCCTGCGGGTTGCCGTTGGTGTCGAGGTAGACGTAACGATCCTCGAGGCCGTCGCCGCGACCCGGCGGCAGGGTGACACCGGCAGCGCGCATCAGGTCGCGCAGGTTGAAGAGCGGGTTGGCTTCCATCGCGCGGTCCATGCCGGGGCCGGCATTGCCGCGGCAGATCGCCGCCGGTGGCGTTACATTCGACATGTCACCACCGGAAATGGTGTTGCCGCCCATGGTGAAATTGGCACCGTTCACCATCAGCCGCGGCGCGCTCTGGCTGTCGCCCACCGGCCCGCCGATGCGCTGACTGTAGGTGTTGTAGGCGACCACCCACTGGTCGACGAATTTCTGCTTGATGCGGGTGTATTCCGCATTGCGCTGGACATCCCGGCCGATCATCACCGCGCCGAGGATGACGCCGATGATGACCAGCACCACGGCCATCTCGACGAGAGTGAATCCGCCCTGGCGGTTGCTGCGCCCGGTCTTCTGCTCTGCACACATGGTTGCTGCCCCCGATCGATGAACGAAACCTGAAGCCCTTCTACCGCGAGTGGGCAACGTGAACGCTACGCCGGGACGGTAAGACCAGCGTAAGAGCGACCGGCGGGGCGGCGGTCGCTTGGAGGTTCAGGGCGAAGCGAGGTCGATAGCGTCCATCCTCAGCGGATCGCGGGCACCGTCGCCACCGCCCATCGTGTGGCCGCCGCCCGCGGGCGTCAGGCCGCGCCAGCCGCCGTCCCAGTCCCAGGTCGTGGCGTGGACGACGAGACCCGAGAGGTTCGTCGGCTGGCCGAGTGCGGCCGCCGGGAGTTCAAAGCGCACCACCTTGCGCGCCTGGTCGACGGCGATGCGCGCGCCCGGCACCAGCGGCGGCCCTCGGGCAGCGTCGCGTTCTGGCCGGACAGGGCCGTCGCCCCGTCCGTGCGCCCCGGCAGCGACAGGAAGACCGAGAACGCCACGTGGTCGAAGCCGTTCGCGGGGTTCCAGCTGTCCAGCACCTCGCCCATCGTGAATTCGAGCGCCAGCGCGCCGCCCGAGCCGAACACCCGCAGGCCGCGCAGATCCATGCTGGCCCGGCCGGCGTAGCTCGGGTCGGTGGGGTAGCGGTAGCGCCCGTCGGGGCCGGCGTCGTCGTCCGCTGGATCGGTGGCTTCGGCGAGCAGGGCCCAGTCGCGCTCGACGCGGAAGGTCCGTGCTTCGGAAGCGAGCCCCTCGCCGTCCAGCACCAGAGTGCCGTCGCGGCCCACGGGCAGGGTGCCCGTGAGCATGACGTCGCCGCGCACCACCGCGGGCACCGCGTCGAGTGTCGGCAGCGCGGCCGCCTCGGGCGCTGCCGCGCCATCGCCTGTTCGAGACGCTGGCTCGATGCGCCACACCCCGCCGGCGCGCGCCGGCAGTTCACCAATCACGCGGCCCTGTGCATTGGCCCGCAGTAGCGGGCCAGCGCCGTCGGCGGCGAGCACCACGGGCCGCGCCCGCGACAGCACCGGGTGCGCGCGGCGCAGCTGCACCATCGCGGCGATCCGCCGGTACAGCGGGTGCGTGGTGTCGAAGTGGTCGCGGTCGCCGCTGCCGAAGCCGGTCGCGAACATCGCGTCGCGCTGGCCGCGGAAGCCCTGCTCGGTGCCGTAGTAGATCACCGGAATGCCGGGCAGGGTCAGCATCGCCAGCAGGGCCTGCTGCAGCGCCGGCTCGCTGGCACCGGCAAGGAAGCGGTCGACATCGTGGTTGTCGACGAAGGTGGGCATGCGCCACGGATCGGCGTGGAGGCTGAGCGTGCGCTCGATGCGCCAAGCCAACTCTTTCGGCGCATGGCCGCGCGCGAACACATCGCCGAAAGTCCTGTACATCGGGAACTGGATCATCGCCGGGAGGCCGCCCTCGACGCGCTGGTAGGCGTCGATCTTGCGCATCTGTGCGTCCTCGAACGGCCGGTCGATACCGAAGCCCTCACCGAACAGGTGCAAGCGCGGGTTGCCCTGCGCGGCGGCCACACGCAGCATGCCCGGTGCCTCCCGATCATCGTCGGTGTAATCGCGCACCAGCGGCGTCCAGTGGTAGACCGACAGCGCGCGCTGGGCGGGATCGTTCGGGTCGTTCTGCGAGAACGGCCACTGCGTGGGTCGTTCGCTGGGCCGGCTACCGCGGGTGCGACGCCAGGAATGCGCCGGCTCGCCCTCGCGCCAGTCATCAAAGGCGAAGAAGTTGCCCACGTGGTTGACCACGACGTCCTGCACCAGGGTCAGGCCGCGCTGGTCGATGGCCATGAATACGTATGCAGCAAAGCGCCCGTTTGGAGCTACAGCACTAACATGAATCCATCGTGACGACCGGCGCACCCGGCCCAGCGATGCACCGCGCCAGCCGGCGCCGTTACAGCACGGGATCCAGGAGAGGGGAATGTTGAATCTCAAGCGCGACATGCTGAGCGTGGCGCTCGCCTCGGCCCTGTTGGCCATGGCGGCGCAGGCGCAAGCCCAGGCCCAGGCGGAACAGGCCGACGACGACGAGACGGCCGAGGACGACGCCAGGACCCTCGACGCGATCATCGTCACCGCCGGCATCCGCCGCGGCATCGAGGACGCCATCGAGCTCAAGCGCGAAAGCACGTCGATCGTCGAGGCGATCTCGGCCGAGGACATCGGCCGCCTGCCGGATTCGTCGATCGCCGAGTCGATCGCGCGCCTGCCCGGCCTGGCCGCCCAGCGCGTCGCCGGCCGCTCGAGCGAGATCTCGGTCCGCGGCCTCGACGGCAATTTCTCCACCACCAACCTCAACGGCCGCGAGCAGATCAGCACCAGCGACAGTCGCAGCGTCGAGTTCGACCAGTACCCCTCCGAGCTGCTCAGCGCCGTGGTGGTCTACAAGACGCCCGACGCCAGCCTGATCAACCAGGGCCTGTCCGGTACGGTGGACCTGCGCACCGCGCGTCCGCTCGACTTCGATGGTGCCGTGCGCACCATCGGCGCGCGGATGGAGAACAACTCGCTCGGCGAGCAGATCGACGGCATCAGCGCCTGGGGCAGCCGCCTCAGCGCCAGCTACATCGACCAGTTCGCCGACGACCGCATCGGTCTGGCCATCGGCCTCGCCTACCTCGATTCTCCGGGTCAGGCCCGCGAGCACCGCTACTGGGGCTTCCCGGAAGAGGCCGGACAGCGCCGCGTCGGCGGCTCCGATGCCCGCGTGTTCTCGTCGGAGAACAACCGCCTCGGCGTGATGGGCACCGTGCAGTTCCAGCCGAACGAGTTCTACAACGGCGTGCTCGACGTCTACTACTCCGACTTCGAGCGCGACGAGCAGCGTTCGCGCATCGAGACCGGCCTGCAGTGGAGCGGCGCCAGCCTGGCCCCCGGTGGCCGCGTGATCGATACCAGCCGCGGCGTGCCCTTCGTCGTCGGTGGCACCTACAACGGCGTGACGCCGCAGATCCGCAACGACGCGTTCAACCGCGAGGACACGGTGTTCTCCGTCGGCCTCGCCAACGAGTTCATCTTCAGCGACCACCTCACCGGCCTGCTCGATCTCGCCTACAACAAGGTCGAGTCGACGATGACCGAGCTCGAGACCTATGCCGGCCTGGGCCTCGGCAATTCCGCCAACGTCGGCTACTCGATCCCGCTGTCGGGCTTCCCGACCTTCGGCTTCAACCGCAACCTCGCCGATCCGTCGGTGATCCGCCTCACCGATTCCGCTGGCTGGGGCCAGGACGGCTACATCAAGTCGCCCGAGATCGACGATGAACTGCGCGCCATCAAGGCCCACCTCGAGCACCGCTTCGACGAGGGCTTCATCAGCAGCGTCGAGGGTGGCGTCCGTCTGTCCGAGCGCGAGAAGTCGCGCGCCTCGGTCGAGGCCTTCCTCGACCTGCCCGGCCGCCCGCGCGTGCTGCCGGCCAACGTCCTGCGCGCGCCGACCGACATGGGCTTCCTCGGCATCGGCCCGGTGCTGTCGTACAACCCGTTCGACGTGCTTGGGCTCTACAACCGCCGTGCCAACACCTCGTCGGGGGTTGCCGACAAGAACTGGGAGGTTACGGAAAACCTGACCACGGCCTATGTGCAGCTCAACCTCGACGGTCAGCTCGGCGACATCGGCGTGCGCGGCAACATCGGCCTGCAGCACCAGCGCGCCGAACAGGAATCGAGCGGCTTCGTCCGTCCGCCGGGCTCCACTGGCCTCGGCGTGCTGGCCTCGGCGGGTGCCGAATACAGCGACACCCTGCCGAGCATGAACCTGAGTTTCCTGCTGCCTTGGGACGTCACCGCCCGGATCGGTGCCGCCAAGCAGCTCGCCCGCCCGCGCATCGACCAGATGACGGTCGGCGGCGGCTTTGGCGTCGATACCTCGCGCGTGCCGATCCGTTACTCGGGCGGCGGCGGCAACCCGCTGCTCGAGCCGTGGCGCGCCACCTCCTACGACCTGTCGATCGAGAAGTACTTCGCCACCAACGGCTACGTGTCGATGGCGTTCTTCCACAAGGATCTCGACACCTACATCTACCAGGCCGAGTTCCCGTTCAATTTCGCCATCTTCGACCTCTCGGGCATCCCGACCCCGCGTCCGCCGTCGACCATCGGCGTGTGGAATGCACCGTTCAACGGCGAGGGCGGCACGATCTCGGGTCTCGAGTTCGCGTTCTCGTTGCCGCTCGAAACCCTGTGGGCGCCGCTCGAGGGCTTCGGTCTGCAGGGCAGCTACTCCGACACCGACAGCGAGATCGAGGCCTTCGGCCCCGGCAATCCGCGCCCGCTGCCGGGCCTGTCGAAGTACGTCTCCAACATCACCGCGTACTACGAGAAGAACGGCTTCAGCGCCCGCGTCAGCCGCCGCACCCGTTCGGAGTTCGTCGCCTTTGTCCGCCAGTTCGACCTCACGCTGGGCGACCGCTTCATCGGCGCCGAGCAGATCGTCGATTTCCAGACCGGCTACGAGTTCCGCGACGGGCCGCTGAAGGGTCTCGGCCTGCTGTTCCAGGTCAACAACGTGACCAACGAGCCGTACCGCGAGTTCGACATCGGCGGCAACTACCGCGCCGAGGCGCTGTACGGCGAATACGGCCGCACGTTCCTGCTGGGCGGCGTCTACAAGTTCTGACCGGCGGCAACACCCGTCCAACGCGAAGGCCCCGGCATTGGCCGGGGCCTTCCGTATCGAGGCCTCGCAGATGCGCGCTTCAACGCTCGGGCTTGACCGCCTCGAGCTCCCAGAGCAGGTAGGGTCGCCGCTCGCCAAGCGGATGCTTGCCGCGCAGTTGTCGCGAGAGCGCGCGCAAGCGGCGCGAGAAGCCCTTGAGCCCGCGGTGCCGCGGCACGGTGCGGTTTTCGGTGGCGCCGGCGTCGGCGGCGTAGTGCTCGACGAGGTGCACCGGTTCGGCGCGCAGCGCCTCGAAACGGCCACGGAAGCCGTACATGCGCGCCAGCGGCGACGCGCCGCAGAAATACGCATGGGTGCCGTCGGTGATGATGTTGACGTGGGTGGGGTCGGTGAAGGCCTCGGCATGCGGGTAGGCCGGCGTGAGTGCGTAGAAGCGCCCGCCCGGCGCCAGCACGCGCCACACCTCGTCCATCAGCCGGATGAACGGAAACACCGTGGCCTTGCCGTCGGCGGTGGGCAGCAGCCGGGGCACATGTTCGATGAAATCGAAGGCCGACACCGAACCGAAGTGGTCGTCCTCGAACGGAATCGGCTGCAGCGCGAGATTGGCGATGCGGTAATCGAAGGTGTCCGAGCCGGACAGCGGCCGCACATCGACGCCAGCGAGTTCGCCGCGGCCGTAGGGGTTGCGCGGGAACTTGCCGCATCCGAGGTCGAGATGGCGATCGGGGAGCATGGCGGGTCGCGGGGCAAGAGGTTGTCGATGGTAGCCCGTGCGCGCCCGGGTGCGGGCCGCAAGCGGAAGGTTTGGCGGGTGCGTCGGTGTACCGTTCGACCGGCTTGCCGCGCTGCCGCGCGGGAGTGACAGGTCGGGCCACAGGGGAGCGTTGGATGGCGCAGGCAGGCAGCAGCTCGGGCGGTGGCGTGCGTCGCCCCGATCTCACGTTCTGGCAGATCTGGAACATGTCGTTCGGTTTCCTCGGCATCCAGTTCGGCTTCGCGCTGCAGGGCGGCTTCGTCTCGCGCATCTTCCAGACCCTCGGCGCCGACAAGGACGCGCTGCCGCTGCTGTGGATCGCAGCCCCCCTGACCGGCCTCTTGGTGCAGCCGATCGTCGGCTATCTCAGCGATCGCACCTGGCATCCGATTCTCGGACGGCGACGGCCGTTTTTCGTGATCGGCGCGATCCTGAGTTCGATCGCCCTGCTGTTCATGCCGCACTCGCCGGCGCTGTGGATCGCGGTGGGCACGCTGTGGGTGCTCGATGCGTCGATCAACGTGTCGATGGAGCCGTTCCGCGCGCTGGTGGCCGACAAGCTCAACGAGCGTCAGCGCAGCTACGGCTTCGTGGTGCAGACGTTGATCATCGGCATCGGCACCTGGGTGGCAAGCAACCTGCCGTGGTTCGTCACCCAGCTGGGCGTGAGCAACGAGGCTGCGCCGGGCGTGATACCGCCCTCGGTGCAGGTGGCGTTCGCCATCGGTGCCTTCGTCTTCCTCACCTCGATCCTGATCACGGTATTCACCACCAGCGAGTACCCGCCCGACGATCCGCAGGCCTTCGAGGCCGAACGGCAACAGGGCCGGTTTTTCCGCGATATCGGCCACAACATCCGCTGCATGCCGCGGCAGATGCGCCGTATCGGCGCGGTGCAGTTCTTCAGCTGGTTCGCCTTCTTCGCGATGTGGAGCATGGCCACGCCAGCACTCACCGAGCACGTGTTCAAGGCTCCGGCACCGCAGGCCGGTGCCTACGACATGGCGGTGCCGGCGCAGGCGGCGGCCTTCGCGGCGGACAACAAGGCCTTCCAGGACGCGGCGGATCTGGTCGGTGTGGCGATGGGCTGGTACGGCCTGTCGTCGATGCTGGTGGCCCTGCTGCTGGCCTTCTACGCCGCGCGTTTCGTGCTCAATCGCCGACTGGTCCACGGCAGTGCGCTGGTGATCGGTGGCCTCGGCTTCCTCGGCATGTATGTGGTCGAGTCGCTGTGGCTGCTGAAGCTGTGCTTCGTGGGCGTGGGCGTGGCCTGGGCGAGCATCCTGTCGATGCCCTACGCCCTGCTTGCCGGTTGCCTCGAGGAGAAGCGCATGGGCGTGTTCATGGGCCTGTTCAACATGTTCATCGTGCTGCCGCAGATCGTCGCCGCCCTTGTGCTGGGGCCGCTGGTGCGCGAGGCCTTCGGCAACCATGCGATCTACGCGCTCGTGCTGAGCGGCAGCTCGCTGCTGCTGGCGGCGGTCTTCGTGCTGCGCGTGCACGAGAACCCCGCACTCGAGCCGATCCCCGAGCCCACCGGCCGCGGTTCGTGACCCCGACCACCGCGCACTGCCCTGGGCGCGGACCGTGCCCGCCGGCGGCTCAGACGGCGTCGAGCAGGCCGCGCAACTCCCGCACGGCCGACTCTACCTGCGATCGCAGCGCGTCGAGGCGTACGCGCGTGGCGGCGTCGTCGATGGCGGCGGCCGCATCGCGTTCGAGGGCGAGGGCGCCGGCCTCGATATCGGAGAGCCCCAGGGCCAGGGCGCTCGAGCGCAGGTAGTGCGCGGCCTGCACGAGCCCCTCGGCGTCACGCATCGCGTGGGCGCCATAGATCCGCTGCAGCAGCACCGGGGCGTCGACCGCGAACAGGCGGATGAGCTCGGTTGTGGTGCCGGGCTGCTGGTGCTCGAGGGTGCGCAGCAGCTCGCGGACTTCCGGTTTGATCGCCGTCATGGGTGGCCCTTTCGCTGATACGCCACCTTGCCGGCAAACGGCGGGAGCGGCAAGCGACAAGCGCCCGGCCACCACGGTGCCGCGCCGGGCTCTCGGCGTCACGCCGTCGACACCAGGCGGCGACAACACCTGCACGCGAAACGCACATGCGCGCGACAGCCCATGGCGGAGCCTTCGCGGCGTGCAATCACGCACGCACCGCCAACTGACAGGAGCACACCCCATGATGTCCTTCGCGCACCGCTCGCTGCTGACCCTTGCCGTGGCCACCGCCGTGGCGGCCCCCGCTGTTGCCCACTACAGCGGCGGAAAGCCGAAGGCGGCGCCAGCCGCGCAGGCGCAGAGCGCCGGCACCATCGTCGACGTCGCCGCCGGCAATCCCGACTTCTCGACCCTGGTGGCCGCGCTGAAGGCCGCCGGTCTCGTGGAAACCCTCAGCGGCAGCGGCCCGTTCACCGTGTTCGCGCCCACCAACGCGGCATTCGCCAAGCTGCCGGCCGGCACGCTCGAGAACCTGCTCAAGCCCGAGAACAAGGCCCAGCTCACGGCGATCCTCACCTACCACGTGGTGTCCGGCAAAGTGAAGGCCGCCGACGCGGTGAAGCTCGACGAGGCCACCACGGTCAACGGCGCCAAGGCCGACATCAATGTGTCGGGCAGCACCGTGACCATCGACGGCGCGACCATCACCGCGACCGACGTGGCCGCCAGCAACGGGGTGATCCATGTGATCGACTCGGTGATGCTGCCGGAGTGATTGCGCCGCGCCCGTCTCGCCCGGGCCGGTGACGGCCGGCCTCGGGCTCAGGGCGCTTCGAGGTCGGCCAGCCGGTCGTGCAGGCGCTGCCACTCGGGCAGCATCCCGCGCAGGCCGGCGGCGTCGATCCAGGGTTCGTCGAGCGGCAGGCTGCCCACCATCGCATGCGCCACATGCACCGCACCCGGCACCCAGAAGCCACGCTGGCTGCCGCGGCCAGGGCGCAGGTGGAAGGCCACGCCCTCGACGATCGGCATCGGCAGGCCCCACAGCCCCAGCAGCCATGCGCCGGCGTCGGCATAGCTTGGCGCACCATCGCTGCCGTCGGCGGTCTGGAAACCCGGCAGCAGGCGCCCCAGTTCGGCCAGCAGCGCCGCGGTGGCGGCCATCTCGGAACTCGGCCCGGGCAAGAGGCGCGCGGCGAGTTGCGAGGCGAGGAAGGCGCGACGACGCACCGCTTCGGCGTCGGCACCGGAGCGGCTCGAGAGCGCCTCGGCCGCCAGCACCACCCGGCGCAGGGTCTCAAGCCCGAGGCGGACCACCGCGCCCTTCAGGTCGCCCACCGGGCGGCCGCCGGAGAAGAACGCGGAATTGCAGACGCGCAGCACTTTCGCGACCAGGGCCGGGTCTTTCGACAGCATGCCGACCACCTGCGCCGCGCCCACCTTCGGGTCGGAAAGCGCCTTGGAGATCGCGAGGTAGGTTTCTGGCGCCGGTGGCAGTTGCACGACGGCTCCCACCCTGGCCTTGAGGTCGGGGTTGTCGAGCACATCGAACAGCTCGCTGATGCCCTCCACCGCCTCCACCAGCGCCCCGGCTTGCAGGGGCAGCCCGAGGTGCCGATGGGCGAGGTCGATGGCGCTGGTGCTGGGCTCCGCGCCCGGCGGCAGCAGCAGCAGGCGCACCGCCTGCGGATGCCGATCGCGAGCGCGACGCAGGATGTCGATGGCGCGGGCCTCACCTCCGTCGACCGCCACCACATCGGCGCCGCCCTCGTCGAGCAGGGCTTGCGCCGCGGCGGTATCGGCCAGCGCTCGCACCGTCCAGTCGAGGCCGAGGCGCGCCAGCGTTGGCGCGAGATCGGCACCGGGATCGGCGTTGCGGCCGGCGATCAGGACGAACATCGGCAACCTCCTTGCGTGGACGCGGCCAACAAGCGGTCAGAACTTCGGCTTCTCGGCGTCGGGCATCGCCTCAAAGCGGGCGATGCCGTCGAGGATCTCCCCGATGGCCGCGTCCTTGCCCTCCCAGCCATCGATCCTCACCCACTTGCCCTTCTCGAGGTCCTTGTAGTGCTCGAAGAAGTGGCCGATGCGCTCCAGCCAGTGCTGCGAGACCTGCGCGATATCGGTGATGTGCTCGTAGCCCTTGAACACCTTCGGCACCGGCACGGCGACCAGCTTGGTGTCCTCGCCGGCCTCATCGGTCATCTTCAGCATGCCGACCGGGCGGCAGCGGATCACCGAGCCCGGGACCAGGGCCAGCGGCAGGATCACCAGCACGTCGACCGGGTCGCCGTCGCCGCACAGCGTGTGCGGCACGTAGCCGTAGTTGCACGGGTAGCGCATCGGCGTCGACAGGATGCGGTCGACGAAGATCGCGCCGGTGTCCTTGTCGACCTCGTACTTGACCGGCTCGGCGTCCTTCGGGATCTCGATGATGACGTTGATTTCGTTCGGCACGTCGCGGCCGGTGGGGACGAGGCTCAAGCCCATGCGGTTCTCGGAAGCGGTCGGGAGGCCGCGGAGGATACCGCAAGGGCGTTGAATCCGGGCTCGAAGCGGGCGGCGCCGGGCGCCGCCGCGCTTCAACACCCGATCACAGCAGCGGCACCAGCAGCAGGGCGACGATGTTGATGATCTTGATCAGCGGATTGATGGCCGGGCCGGCGGTGTCCTTGTACGGGTCGCCGACGGTGTCGCCGGTCACCGCAGCCTTGTGGGCATCAGAGCCCTTGCCGCCGTGGTGGCCCAGCTCGATGAACTTCTTGGCGTTGTCCCACGCGCCGCCGCCGGTGCACATCGAGATCGCCACGAACAGGCCGGTGACGATGGTGCCGATCAGCAGGCCACCGAGGGCCGCCGGCCCCAACAGCAGGCCCACCAGCACCGGGATCACCAGCGGCAGCATCGACGGCACGATCATCTCGCGGATCGCCGATTGGGTCAGCAGGTCGACGGCCTTGTCGTACTGCGGCTTGGCGGTGCCCTGCATGATGCCGGGAATGTCGCGGAACTGCCGCCGCACTTCCTCCACCACCGCGCCGGCGGCGCGACCCACCGCCTGCATGGCGTAGGCGCCGAACAGGTAGGGGATCAGACCGCCGATCAGCAGGCCGATCAGCACCTCGGGCTTGTCGATCGAGAAGTCGATCACGTCCTGCCCGAACTTCACGTCGAGCTTGTGGGCGTAGTCGGCGAACAGCACGAGGGCCGCGAGGCCGGCCGAGCCGATGGCGTAGCCCTTCGTCACCGCCTTGGTGGTGTTGCCCACGGCGTCGAGCGCGTCGGTGGTCTTGCGGATCTCGGGCCCCAGCTCCGACATCTCGGCGATGCCGCCGGCGTTGTCGGTGATCGGGCCGTAGGCGTCGAGAGCGACCACCACGCCGGCCATCGAGAGCATGGCCGTGGCCGCCACCGCGAGACCGAACAGGCCGCCCAGCGCGTAGCAGGTCCAGATCGCCAGCGCGACGGCGATCACCGGCGCGGCGGTCGATTTCATCGATACCGCGAGGCCGGCGATCACGTTGGTGCCGTGGCCGGTCTCCGAAGCGGCGGCCACGTCGCGCACCGGCTTGTACTCGGTGGCGGTGTAGTACTCGGTGATCACCACCATCGCCGCGGTCATCACCAGGCCGACCAGCGCGCAGGCGAAGATGCGCCAGGCGTTCACCTCGATCATCGCGTCGGTGACGAACCAGAAGCCCACCGCCGAGACCAGTGCCGAGACGATCAGGCCCTTGTAGAGGGCCTTCATGATCTTGCCGTCGCTGCCCACCTTCACGAAATACGTGCCGATGATCGAGGCGATGATCGACACCGCGCCCAGCACCAGCGGGTAGAGCACGCCGCTCCAGCCGTAGGTGGTGAAGGTGATGCTGGCGATCAGCATCGCCGCGATCAGCGTCACCGCGTAGGTCTCGAACAGGTCGGCGGCCATGCCGGCGCAGTCGCCGACGTTGTCGCCCACGTTGTCGGCGATCACCGCCGGGTTGCGCGGATCGTCCTCGGGGATGCCGGCTTCCACCTTGCCGACGAGATCGGCGCCAACGTCGGCGCCCTTGGTGAAGATGCCGCCGCCCAGACGCGCGAAGATCGAGATCAGCGAGCTGCCGAAGGCCAGCCCGATCATCGGCTGCAGCGCCGCGTCGAGTACCGCGGGTGCGGGTGCCTGCGCATCGAACAGCCCGCCCGGTGCGCCGCCGGCCTGCAGCACGAGGTGGAAGAAACCGGCCACGCCGAGCAGGCCGAGGCCCACCACGAGCATGCCGGTGATCGCGCCGCCCTTGAAGCTGATGTCGAGCGCGGCGTCGAGGCCCTTGGTGGCCGCCTGCGTGGTGCGCACGTTGGCGCGCACCGAGACGACCATGCCGATGAAGCCGGCCACGCCCGAGAGCACGGCACCGAGAGCGAAGCCGGCGGCGGTCCACCAGCCGAGGCCGGGCAGCAGTCCGATCAGCAGGAACAGCACGACGCCGACGATGGCGATGGTGGTGTACTGCCGCCGCAGGTAGGCGCCAGCACCCTCCTGGATCGCCGCGGCGATCTGTTGCATCCGCTCGTTGCCGGTCGGCTGCGCGACGATCCATCGCGCCGTCACGACCCCGTAGACGATGGCGACCACCGCGCAGGCGAGCGCGATGGCGATTCCGTACTGCTCCAACATCCTGACCTCCCCAGATTCGGACTCAGAACCTCAGACACGAGAAGGCGACCGGACGGCCGCCTTGCGGTCGAGTATTGCCGAAGGGGGAGGCCGGCGCCATGCCGGGCGGGTCCTTCAACTCACTTTGACCATGCCGCGAGCTTTTTCGGCAGCAGCGGCAGGCTGGGGCGCACGAAAGCGGGCAGTCCATCACGCCCGTACGGCGGCGGGGCCTCGCCGCGGATCAGCGGCTCGAGGTAGGTGCGGCAGGCCTTGGTGATGCCGAAGCCGTCCTTGCGGATGAAGGCCTTCGGCATGGCCTTCTCGTGGTTGGCGATCTCGCTCAAGGGGTGCGGCGCGATCTTCCAGCGGTAGGGCTTGTCGCTGACGCGCTGGATGGTCGGCATCACGCCGTTCTTGCCGGCCAGCGCCAGCTCGACCGCGGCCTTGCCCACCGCCATCGCGTGGGCGAGGTCGGTCTTGCTGGCGAGATGCCGTGCCGAGCGCTGCAGGTAGTCGGGCACCGCCCAATGCACCTTCACATCGAGCTTGTCCTTGCAGAGTGCGGCCAGCATCGGGCCGACGCCGCCCAGCCGCGAATGCCCGAAGGCGTCCTTGCCACCGGCTTCGGCGACGAAGCGGCCGTCGGCGTGGCGGATGCCTTCCGACACCACGACGACGCAGTGGCCCACCGTCGTCAGCACCGACTGCACTTTGGCGAGGAAGGCGGCTTCGTCGAAGGCGTTCTCGGGGAACAGGATCAGGTGCGGCGCCAGGTCTTCGCCGTCGCCGGCCATGCCCGCTGCCGCCGCCAGCCAGCCGGCGTGGCGGCCCATCACCTCGTAGACGAAGACCTTGGTCGAGGTGTCGGCCATCGCCGCGACGTCGAGGGCCGCTTCGGCCACCGACACGGCGGTGTACTTCGCCGCCGAGCCGAAACCCGGGCAGCAGTCGGTCACCACGAGGTCGTTGTCGACCGTTTTCGGCACGCCGATGCAGGTGAGCGGGTAGTCGAGCTCGGTCGCCACTTTCGACAATTTGAGCGCGGTGTCGGCCGAGTCGTTGCCACCGTTGTAGAGGAACCAGCGGATGTCGTGCGCGCGGAACACGTCGATCAGGCGCTCGTACTGCGCGCGGTCCTGTTCGATCGATTTCAGCTTGAAGCGGCAACTGCCGAAAGCGCCGCCCGGCGTGTGCGCCAGCGCCTTGATCTCGGCGGCCTTCAGCTTGCGGGTGTCGTAGAACTCCTCGCGCAGCGCGCCGAGGATGCCGTTCTTCGCCCACAGCGCCGTGACCTTGTGGGCGCGGGCGGCGGTGAGCACCGCGCTGGCGGTGGCGTTGATGACGGCGGTGACACCGCCAGACTGGGCGTAGAGCAGGTGGCCTTTCGGCATGGCGGAACTCCGTGGAGCGGGCGCGCGTGCATGCGGCCCGGAGCCGCCATTGAAGCCTTTCCCGTTTGACTTCACCACCCGGGGCCGCTAGCTTGGCCTCGTCCGCACGGCCTGTCGGCGGCCCCCCACATCGAGAGAGGGGGTGAAGACGGTGCCGTGCGTCATCGTTTATGGAGCCCTCGATGCGACTCGTTTTTCTCGGTGCCCCCGGTTCGGGCAAGGGCACGCAGGCCACCCGGCTTCGCGAGCACTTCGACATCGCCCACATCTCGACCGGTGACCTGCTGCGCGCCGCGGTGAAGGAAGGCACCCCGCTCGGCCTGCAGGCCAAGGCCGTGATGGACGCCGGCCAGCTGGTGTCGGACGACATCGTGCTGGGCATGCTCGAAGAGCGCCTCGCCAAGCCCGACACGGCGAAGGGCTTCATCCTCGACGGTTATCCCCGGAATCTGGCGCAAGCGGACGCGCTCGACGCGCTGCTGGGCCGCATCGGCCAGCCGCTGGATGCGGTGGTGAAGTTCGAGGTGCCGAGCGAGGTCATCGTTGGCCGCTGCGAGATCCGCTACGCCGCCGAGGGCCGCGCCGACGACCACCCGGACACCGTGCGCAAGCGGCTCGCCGTGTATGCCGAGCAGACCGCGCCGGTGGCCGGCTTCTACCAATCGCGCGGGCGACTCGCCGTCGTCGACGGGGTCGGCCCGGTGGACGAGGTGTTCCAGCGGATCGTGGCGGCGCTGCCGGCGCGCTGACGTCGTGCGGCTGCACATCCTCGGCATCTGCGGCACCTTCATGGGCGGTGTTGCCGCCCTCGCGCGCGAGCTCGGCCACACGGTCGAAGGCTCGGACCAGAACGTGTATCCGCCGATGAGCACCCAGCTCGAAGCCCTCGGCATCGCATTGGCCAGTGGTTATTCGCCGTCGAGCCTCAGCGTCGGCGTCGACGAGGTCATCGTCGGCAACGCGCTGTCGCGCGGCAACCCGTCAGTCGAGCATGTGCTCGATGCCGGCTTGCGCTACAGCTCGGGTGCGCAGTGGCTGTCCGAGCACGTCCTGCGCGGCCGCGAGACGCTGGCCGTCGCCGGCACGCACGGCAAGACCACCACCACCGCGCTGCTGGCCTGGCTGCTGGAATCGGCGGGCCGTGATCCGGGTTTTCTCGTCGGCGGCGTGCCGGGGAACTTCGGGGTGTCCGCGCGCTTGGGCAGCGGCCGCGAGTTCGTGGTCGAGGCCGACGAGTACGACACCGCGTTCTTCGACAAGCGCAGCAAGTTCGTGCACTACCGGCCCACGGTCGCGGTGCTGAACAACCTCGAGTACGACCACGCCGACATCTTCCCCGACGTGGCGGCGATCCAGCGCCAGTTCCATCATCTGGTGCGCATCGTGCCCGGCCGCGGGCGATTGATCGTCAACGGCGAGGATGCGGCGCTGGCCGAGGTGCTGGCGATGGGCGGCTGGACGCCGGTGGAGCGTTTCGGGATCGTCGATGCAGCGGGCCAGCCGGAGGTCGCGCTGCCGGCGTCGCCCGGTGGCGGTGCCGCATCGCTCGACTGGACGGCCCGAATGCTCGCCGCCGACGGCTCGCGCTTCGTCGTCGCGCATCGCGGCGTGGCCCTCGGCACCGTCGAGTGGCCGCTGGTCGGTCGCCACAACGTGATGAACGCGCTCGCCGCGCTGGCTGCCGCTGCCGCCGTGGGCTGCGAGGCGACGGCCCTGCTGCCGGCCTTCGCCGCCTTCGCCAGCGCCAAGCGCCGGCTGGAGGTGATCGGCAGTGCGCGCGGCGTGACCGTCTACGACGACTTCGCCCACCACCCGACGGC
>DMHI01000057.1 GCA_003449515.1 Lysobacteraceae bacterium
TCTTCCGATCTAGCACGGTGGCCGCGGTGAGCAATGTGGCCGGCACCAGCCGCCGCAGCCGCGCGAGCGCGGCTTGCGACGGCGCGACCAGCGCCACCTGCGCGGCCTCGATCGCGGCCAGCGTGGTCACCGTGCGCTGGCGCCATGCCGCCGGGCGCGTCTCGGCGAAACGCCATTCGGCACCGGCGGCCGCTGCCGCGAGGTGCTCCGGGTCCCAGCCGGGCTCGGCGCTGGGGTCATCGAGCCATGGCCAGAACGGGAAGGCATCGTGCAGCACCAGCGTGGTGGGCAGGCCGGTGGCGAAGACATCGAGACTGGCGCCGATCAACGACGACACCCGCAGCGCACCGACGCCGAAGGCCGCGGCGGTCTCGGCCAGCGCGGCGCGCATCGACGGATGCGATTCGGCCATGTCGCCGATCGGCGGGTCGCAGACCCAACTGCGGATCGGAGCGCGGTCGAGGTCGACGTAGAGCGCGAGGCGCTGGCCGAAGCCGCCGGCGATGTCGCCGTGGCTCACCAGCGCGAGATGCGTGGCCGCGCGGTCATGGCGCATCGCGTCATCGACAAAGCGATGAACGCCGCCGCCCCAGTCGTGCAGCACGTGCAGCACCACCGGACGACCGTCGAGCCCGGCGGCGGTGGGCAGCGGACGGCGGCCGGCGAGATCGCCCGGGCGGAACCCCGGCAGCGGCACCGGATCGACCTGCTGGGGCGGCAGCGCCACCGCGACGTGGGGCAGGCGTCCGCCACGGATCGCCGGGTCGGGGCAGGTGGCAGCGACCACCCGCTCGGCTGCCGCGCGCGTCCACAACGCGCAGCGCGGATCGGGCGGGCCGGGCTCGACCTGGTGCAGCGCCCAGGTCCAGGCCTCGAGCGCGGCATCGTCGTCGTCGTCGAGTCGCCAGCCCGTGCGCACAGCATCGATGGCGATCGGGCTGAGCGCATCCAGCGTGAGCGTGGCGAGCGCAGCGTCGAGCTGGGCCAGTGCGCGCGCATCGACCTCGACGCCCGGGGCGGTGAGCAGCAGCGTGGCGGCCTCGCCCGCCCGCGCCAGGGCATCGCGCAGGCGAGCCGGCCAGCCCAGGGCCGGGTCGCCCGGAAAATGCCCGGAACGGTCAGCGCCGGGCACCGGCACGGAAGCGGTGTTCAAGCTGGGCACAAGGGAGCCTGCGCTAGACTGCGTGGCCTTGGATTATCGCTTGGTCGCCGCTTGGTTTCCCGTTCGGCCCCCCGCTTCATCGATCGCCTCACGCCCCTCCTGCGGCCGGCCCTGTGGATCGGCCTGTTCGTCGCTGCGCTGGCGGTGGGCTTCGGTGCCCCGGTGATCTGGAAGCTCGACCGCGAGGTGCGTGCCGAATTCGAGGCGCTGCAGTGGCAGATCCCCACCCGGGTGTTCGCCCGTCCACTGGCGCTCGTGGCGGGCGAGCCGATGTCGGTCGCGGCCCTCGAGCAGGAGCTGGAGGCCGCGGCGTTCGCGCCCGGTGACGGCCGCACGCCGGGCACCTTCGTGCGCGACGGCGCCACCTTCCGCATCGCCACCCGTGGTTTCCGCGATGTCGATGGCGCGGTCGATCCGGCGCGCGGCGAAGTGCGGATCGCCAACGGCCGCATCGCGCAGGTGCGGCGCACCGACGGCGGCGGGCCGGGTTTCCTGCTCGACCCGGCGCGCATCGCCACGCTCTACGGCGCCGCCCAGGAAGAGCGCGAGCTGATCCGGGTCGAGGACGCGCCGCCGCTGCTGGTGGCCGGCCTGCAGGCGGTCGAGGACCGCAATTTCAGGGACCACATCGGTGTCGATCCGTGGGGCGTGCTGCGGGCGATGTTCGTCAATGTGCGCGAGGGCGAACTGGTGCAGGGCGGCAGCACGATCACCCAGCAGCTCGTGCGCAGCCTGTTCCTGAGCAATGCCCGCACCGCCTCGCGCAAGGCCCGCGAGGCCGCCTACGCGCTGATCATCGAGGCGCGCTTCGACAAGCGCCGCATCCTCGAGACCTACCTCAACGAGGTCTACCTCGGGCAGCAGGGGGCGCAGGCCGTGCATGGCGTGGGCGCGGCCTCGCGGTTCTGGTTCGGCCGCGATGTCGAAGACCTGCGCGCCCACGAGATCGCGCTGCTGATCGCGATGATCCAGGGGCCCTCGCACCACGACCCGCGGCGCTTCCCGGAGCGCGCGAAGGCGCGCCGCGATCTGGTGCTCGGCGTGTTCCACGACACCGGCCTGCTGACGGAAGCCGAGCGTGACGCCGCGCGCCGCCAGCCGCTGGGCGTGTTGCCGCGCCCCGGTCTTGCGCGCAACCGGTTTCCGGCCTTCCTCGATGCGGTTCGCCGCCAGCTCGCCCGCGACTACGACGCCGATGACCTCACCGGTGCCGGGCTCACGGTCCACACCACGCTGGCGCCCTCGGCGCAGCGCGAGGCCGAGGCCTCGGTACGCCGCACGCTGGAGGCGCTCGACCGGCCGGGCCGTCCGCCGCTGCAGGCGGCACTGGTGCTCACCGACGCGCGCAGCGGCGATGTGCGTGCCGTGGTCGGTGATCGCCATCCGGCACAGCCCGGCTTCAACCGCGCGCTCGACGCGCGGCGCCCGGTGGGCTCGCTGCTCAAGCCGATGGTCTACCTGCTGGCGCTCGCCCAGCCGGGTCGCTGGTCGCTGGCCTCGCCGATCGACGATGGCCCGGTGTCGATGCGCCTGCCCAACGGGCAGGAGTGGGCACCGAAGAATGCCAACGGGCGCAGCCACGGTGTGCTGCCGCTGGAGGACGCACTCGTCCACAGCTACAACCAGGCCACGGTGCGGCTTGGCATGGACGTGGGCCCCGAGCGGCTCGCCGCCCTGCTCGAGGCGCTGGCCGAGATCGAGGCCGAGCCGAACCCCGCGCTGATCCTCGGCAGCGTCGATCTCTCGCCGTTCGCGATGGCGCAGAGCTACCAGTTCCTCGCCTCGGGCGGGCGCATCCAGCCGCTGCGCGCGGTGCGCGGTGTGCTGTCGCCAGAAGGCGAGCCGGTGACGCGCTACGACGGTCACAAGGACGAGGCGCAGGAGGGTGACGCGATCGCGGCACGACTGGTCACGCTGGCGCTGCAGGAGGCCGCAAGGCGGGGCACCGCGCGCGCACTGGCGGCTGGCGCGACGGCCCGGCTGGCCGCGGCAGGGAAAACCGGCACCAGCAACGATGGACGCGATTCGTGGTTCGCCGGTTACACCGGCAGCCATCTCGCCGTGGCCTGGGTGGGCAACGACCGCAACGAGGCCACGGGGCTCTACGGTGCGACCGGGGCCATGCGCATCTGGCAGGGCCTGTTCGCCACCCTGCCCAGCGCGCCGCTGCAGGCGGGCGAGCAGGGCATCGAATGGGCCTACGTCGCGCAGGGACAATTCGCCACCACCGAATCCGAATGCACCGGTGCCCGCCGCTATCCTTTTGTCGCAGGCTTCCTGCCTGCCGAGCACCTCAGCTGCGTCGAACGGGGCCTGCTCGATTTCTTCGGTTTTGGAGCTGACAGGCCATGATGCGCCGCAGGGGCATGACGCCCACCACGCTGGTCCCGCTGGCGCTGGCCGCGCTGCTTGCCGGCTGCGCCACGCCGCCCCCCGCGCCGGTCGAGCCGGCGGGCCCGCCACCGCTGAGCGATGCGCAGATCGTCGCCGCCGTGCAGGCCGCTGGCCGCTCCGGTGTCGAATTGGTGGTGACCCCTCTGGTCGATCCGCAGGTCAAAGACCTGCGCGAGCGCGCCGAGAAGGCGCAGGCCGCGAATCGCCCGCAGCGCGCCGATCGCGAGCTGTTGAAGGCGCTCGCCATCACGCCCGACGACCCGGACCTTCTGCAGTGGCGCGCCGAGCTTGCCGTGCTGCGCCAGGCCCGCGACGAAGCCGAGGCGCTGGCCAAGCAGAGCATCGCGCTCGGCCCGAAATCCGGCCCGCTGTGCCGGCGCAACTGGACGCTCTTGAAGCTGCTGCGCGAAGCCCGCGGCGAGGCGGAAAACGTCGCCTCCGCGGCGGCCATGCTCGAACGCT
>DMHI01000272.1:0-639 GCA_003449515.1 Lysobacteraceae bacterium
GGTCGACGAACGCGAGATCCCAAGTGTGACCCGCCCGCGCCGCCGCGGCGAGGAAGGCCAGCGCATCGGCGTGATGGACGACGATGACACCGCCATCGCTCGCGCCATCGCGCGCCGGGCCGGTCGCCGACAGCCGCGCCACGCTGTCGCGCAGCGCCGCCGCAGCGCGGGGCGAGGCCTCCACCAGATCGACCTGCGCGGCACCGCGCGATGCCGCTTCGAAGCCGAGAGCGCCGCTGCCGGCGAACAGGTCGATGGCGCGCGCACCGGCCACCTCGGCCTGCAGCCAGTTGAACAGCGTCTCGCGCACGCGGTCGGCGGTTGGCCGCAGCCCTTCGACCCCCGTCACCGGCAGCTTCGAGCCGCGCCAGCGGCCACCGATGATGCGCACCTGGCCCGGCGCGCGCGCGCGCGCATCGCGCGCCGGCAGAGGACGGCGGGTCATCGGGGCGACGCGGGCGTGGGTGCTAACATCAACGCCCATTCTGCGCGATCTGGCGCCCGCCCCGCGATGTTCGACTGGCTCAAGAAGAAAACGCCACCGCCCACACCGGCACCGCCCGACGCGGCGCTGCCCGGGCCAAGCGCAGCCGATGCCGTGGACGAAGACGCCGCCAGCGCGGTGGCGGCAACGGGCGC
>DMHI01000272.1:967-4756 GCA_003449515.1 Lysobacteraceae bacterium
GTGGCGGCAACGGGCGCGGTGGAAGCCGCAGGCGCGGTGCAGGAATCGGGCGGCTGGTGGCAGAAGCTGCGCCAGAGCCGCTTCGCCACCGGCCTTCGCGGGCTGTTCTCGTCGAATCCGAAGCTCGACGACGCCCTGCTCGACGAGATCGAGACCGTGCTGCTCGGCGCCGATGTCGGCGTCACCGCTACCGACACGCTGCTCGATGACCTCCGCCGACGCCTGCGCGCCCGCGAGTTCGCGGATGCGCTGGCCTTGCAGCGCCATCTGCGCGCGCAGTTGCTGGCGATGATCCAGCCGGTGGCGAAGCCGCTGGTGATCGATGCGTCGAAGGCGCCCTTCGTGATCCTCACCGTCGGCGTCAACGGGGTGGGCAAGACCACCACGATCGGCAAGCTCGCCTACCGCTACCAGCAGGACGGCCTGAAGCTCGCGCTGGCCGCCGGCGACACCTTCCGCGCCGCCGCGGTGGAACAGCTCAAGGTCTGGGGCGAGCGCAACGGCGTCACCGTGGTCGCTCAAGGCCAGAACGCCGACGCGGCGGCCGTCATTTTCGACGCGCTGCAAGCGGCGAAATCGCGCGGCCTCGATCTGCTGATCGCCGACACTGCCGGACGTCTGCACACCCAGCAGGGCTTGATGGCCGAGCTGTCGAAGGTGGGCCGCGTGCTGGCCAAGATCGACGCCAGCGCGCCGCACGAAGTGCTGATGGTGATCGACGGCACCACCGGCCAGAATGCCGTGAACCAGGTTCGGCAGTTCCTCGCTGCGGCGAAGGTCAGCGGCCTCGTCATCACCAAGCTCGATGGCAGCGCCAAGGGCGGCGTGGTGTTCGCGCTGGCCCGCGAGTTCGGCCTGCCGATCCGCTTCGTAGGCCTGGGCGAGAGGATGCAGGATCTGCGCGTGTTCGACGCCGAAGCCTTCGTCGACGCCCTGCTGCCCGAGTTGGGCGTGCCGGAGCGTGCCGCTCCGTGAGCGGCCCGGTGTCGCGACGGGCCGGACAGTCCTCCGCCTCGACGGCGACCACAGCGCGGCGGCGCTGGTGGTGGCGCGCCGGGCTCGCCCTGCTCGCGCCGCTGCTCCTGCTGCTGATCGCCGTGCTGTCGGCGCCGTGGTGGTTCGACGCCCGCCGCGTCGCCACGCTGGCGCTCACCCGGGTCGATGCCGCGACCGGCCTCGACTGGTCGTTCGCTGGCGAACCCGAGCTGCGCTGGCGCCCGCAGCCGTGGCTGGCACTGCCCGGCCTCACGGTGCGCGATGCCGAAGGTCGCACGCTGGTGCACGCCGAGCGGCTCGAACTCGCACTGCCGTGGTCGACCCTGCGCGGCGAAACCCGCCGGATCGAAGCGATCGCGATCACCGCGCCGATCATCGATCTCGAGGCGGCGCTGGCCTGGTGGAACGCGCAGCCGCCCGGCGACGGGACGCTGCCGGTTCTCGACGGCCTCACCCTCGCCGGTGGCCGCGTGCTCTGGGCGGGCGGTCGGGTCGACGACATCCAGCTCGATCTGACCCGCTTCGCCGTCGGCGAGCCGATGCGCCTCGAGGCCTCGGGCCGGGTTCGGCTCTTGCCCTCGCTGCGCGCGCCATTCGAGGTCGCGCTGCGCATCGACGCCACGCCACAGGCCGCACCCCTGCGGCTCGAATCCGTGGGCCTCGCGCTCTCTGGAAGTGGCCCGGTGCCCCGCGCGACGGCCGGCGGCCGACTGCAGTTCGACCCGTGGCAGCTCGCGCTCGAAGGCGAGATCGCCGCGTGGCCTGAAGCCTGGCCGGCACTCCCGCCAGCGCTGGCGGCGGGCACCGCGCCACTCGCCTTCTCGCTCTCGCAATCGGGCCACACCGCGCTCGCTGCGGCAACGTCGATCCGCCTGCGTCGTGAGGGAGCCGAAGCCGAGGCGCGGCTCGTGCCCGCCGACCTGCTGGCGTGGCATGCCGACGATGCAGCATCACCACTTCCGCCGGTCCGGGGTCGGGCCACGGCGCCGCGCGTGGTCATCGACGGCGTGATCCTCGAGGGCGTGAGCATCGAGCTGGGCGAACGCGAGCACCCGGCCGGCACCCGAGCCACCGGCGGCGCCGCTCACGGGGACAGCCGGTGAAACACCGCCCGTTCGCCGCGCGCCTGCTCGCCTGGTTCGACACCCACGGCCGCCACGACCTGCCCTGGCAGCACCCGCGCACGCCGTACCGCGTGTGGGTCAGCGAGATCATGCTGCAACAGACGCAGGTGCCGACGGTGATCGGCTACTTCGGCCGCTTCGTCGCCCGCTTTCCCGACCTGCCGACGCTGGCGGCGGCATCGGAAGACGAGGTGCTCGCGCTGTGGTCGGGCCTCGGCTACTACAGCCGCGCGCGCAACCTGCACCGCGCCGCGCGTGCCTGCGTCGAGTCCCACGGCGGCGAGCTGCCGGCAACGATCGAGGCCCTCGCTGCCCTGCCCGGCATCGGCCGCAGCACCGCCGCGGCCATCCTCGCGCAGGCGCACGGGCAGCGGCAGGCGATCCTCGATGGCAACGTCAAGCGCGTGTTGGCCCGCCTGAGCGGTGAAACCGGATGGCCGGGCCAACCGGCGGTCGAGCGGCGGCTGTGGGCCGACGCCGAATCGCGCCTTCCCGATGCCGCGGCGTCGAATCCGCGCTTTGCCGACTACACGCAGGCACTGATGGACTTCGGCGCCACCCACTGCACCCCGCGCCGGCCACGCTGCGCCGATTGCCCGTTCAAGGACGATTGCCGCGCGTTGGCGTCCGCTGCGGTGGCCGCCATCCCCGCACGCAAACCCTCGAAGCCCTTGCCGACGCGGCAGGCGCGGATGCTGGTGCTGCGCGATGCACACGGCCGCGTGCTGCTGGAACGGCGCGCCGGCAAAGGTGTGTGGCAGGGCCTGTGGAGCCTGCCGGAAGCCGCCAACGACGAGGACGAAACGGCACTCCGCGCGCACCTCGGCGTCGCCCCCGGCGATGCACTGCCCGCCTTCACCCATGTCTTCAGCCACTACCGGCTGGAAGTGCGGCCCACCCTGCACATCGTCGGTGAGAGGGCGGCATCGGAGGATGTCGGCATGCCGAACGCGCCCACGCAAGGCGCGCGCCCGGCGGCCGAACGCCGCTGGGTGGCGAGCCGCGACTACGATTCCCTCGGGCTGCCACGCCCGATCCGCACCCTGCTGGAGTCCCTGCCATGAGCCGCACCGTCCATTGCGCCAAGCACGGCGTCGAAGCCCCCGCCCTGAGTTTCGCCCCGTGGCCCGGCGCACTGGGCAAGCGCGTCTTCGACACCATCGGCCAACCGGCATGGCAGGAGTGGATCGCGCACCAGACGATGCTGATCAACGAGAACCGGTTGTCACCGATGGATCCGAAGCATCGGGCGTTTCTCGAGGCCGAGATGGAGAAGTTCCTGTTCGGCGGCGGCGCCGCCAAGCCGCTGGGGTATGTCCCGCCGACGGACTGAGATGGAGAATGGCGCGACACCCGGGCGCGTTGCATCGCGGTCGTCCGCGGGCGACGCCGGCGGATCGCCGGCTTGCGACCAACGGCCTGCCCTGCTATAGTTTCGGCCTTCGCTGACGCGAACGGCTAGGTAGCTCAGTTGGTAGAGCAGGGGATTGAAAATCCCCGTGTCGGGGGTTCGATTCCCTCCCTGGCCACCAATTAAATCAAGGGCTTGCGAGAAATCGCAGGCCCTTTTTCTTTTTTGGTCGCAAAGTGGTTGCCGTTCGGTTGCCGTTTGATCCTGGTTGCCGAACTTCACTGCTGCCACGCAAGGGAAGGTCTGAACAATCAACCG
>DMHI01000163.1 GCA_003449515.1 Lysobacteraceae bacterium
GACACCGGCACGCACGAGTCGCTGCTGCAGGCCGGCAACTTCATCGAAACCATCGAGCAGCGCCAGGGCCTGCGCGTGGCCTGTCCGGAGGAGATCGCCTACAACAACGGCTGGATCACCGCCGCGCAGCTCGAGGGGCTGGCCAAACCGCTGGCGAAGAACGGCTACGGCCAGTACCTGCTTTCGCTGCTGACGCACGGCCCGGTGGCCTGAGGATCCGCGGATGAAATTCATCGAGACCGCCCTGCCCGGCTGCACGATCATCGAACCCGCCGTGTTCGGCGACGCCCGTGGCGCGTTCTTCGAGAACTGGAACGCCGCGAAGTTCGCCGCCGCGGGCATCCATGCGTCCTTCGTGCAGGCCAACGTCTCCACCTCGACGCGCGGCGTGCTGCGCGGCCTGCATTACCAGTGGCCGAATCCGCAGGGCAAACTCGTGCAGGTGCTCGACGGCGAAGTGTGGGATGTCGCCGTCGACATCCGCCGCGGCTCGCCCACTTATCTGCGCAGCGCGGCCGTCGTGCTGAGCGCCGAGAATCGCCGGCAGTTCTGGATCCCGGAGGGCTTCGCCCACGGCTTCGTGGTCTTGAGCGAGCGCGCCACGTTCTCGTATCTCTGCACGGCCCTCTACGATCGCGAGGCCGACGCCGGCGTGCGCTGGAACGACGGCGAGCTCGCGGTTGATTGGCCGGTGTCCGCGCCCGAGCTGTCGGACAAGGACGCCAAAGCGCCGTTCCTTGCCGACATCGCGCCCGAGCGCCTGCCGGTGTTCAGCGCATGAGCGCAAGGACTGCGACGGCGCTGACGCGCGGCCCTGTGCTGCTGATCGGCGCGGATGGCCAGCTCGGCACCGATCTGCGGAAGTCGCTCGCGGCCCGCGGCATCGCGCCGGTGCTGAGCTCGCGGCACGGCAGCCTGCCAGACGGTGGCTCGGCACACGCGTGCGATCTGTCGACGCCGGGCGCGCTGGCCGCGCTGGTGCGCGAGGTCACGCCTTCGGTGGTGCTCAACGCCGCCGCCTACACGGCGGTCGATCGCGCCGAATCCGAACCCGATCTCGCGCGCCGCATCAATGCGACGGCGGTGGGCGAGCTTGGCGAAGCGGCGAAGGCCATCGGCGCCGTCGTCGTGCACTACTCCACCGACTACGTGTTCGCGGGCGATGGCACCCGGCCCTACCGCGAGGACGACACGCCGGGCCCGGTATCGGTCTACGGCCGCACCAAACTCGAGGGCGAGCGCGCGCTGGCCGCCAGCGACGCCGACGCCGTGACCTTCCGCCTCGCCTGGGTGTACGCCGCGCACAGCGCGAACTTCCTGCGCACCATGCTGCGCGTGGGTACGGAGCGCGACCTGCTTCGTGTGGTCGCCGACCAGATCGGCGCGCCGACACCGGCGCACTGGATCGCGGAAGGCTCGCTGCGCGCGCTCGAAGCCGGCGCGCGTGGGCTCTACCACTTGGCACCGCAGGGCCAGACCAGTTGGCACGGCTATGCGGAAGCGATCTTCGCCGGCGCCGTCGAACGCGGCCTGCTCGCGCGCGCGCCGCGCGTCGAGGCGATTGCCTCCAGCGAGTACCCGACGCCTGCCGCGCGCCCCGCATGGTCGGTGCTCGACAGCGGCAAGCTCGAGCGCGACACCGGTGTGCGGATGGCCGATTGGCGCATGGGTCTTGCTGAAGTGCTCGACCAACTCGGCGCAAACTGACATGCGCATCGCCCTCGCCACCGCCATCGCCGCCTTCGCGCTCGACGACGACCTGCCGCCGCTGCGCGACGCGCTTCGCGCGCGCGGTCACGCGGCCGAAGCGATCGCGTGGGACGACCCGACGGTGTCGTGGTCGCGCTTCGATCTTGTCCTGCTGCGCTCGACATGGAACTACACCGAACGTCCGGCCGAGTTCCTGGGCTGGTGCGAGGCGGTCGCTGGCAAGACGCGCCTCGTGAATCCGCCGGCGCTGGTGCGCTGGAACACCGACAAGCGCTACCTCGCCGATCTCGCCGGCGCGGGCGTCCCGGTCATCCCATCGCACTATCTCGCACCCGGCGATGATCCGGCATCGTTCCCGCCGCACCCCGAGTTCGTCGTGAAGCCCTGCATCGGCGCCGGCTCGCGCGACACCCAACGCTACACCGCGCCGAACCGCGCCGCGGCCGTTGCGCACGCGAAGCGCCTGCTTGACGCCGGCCGCCATGTGCTGGTGCAGCCCTACCTCGAGGCCGTCGACACCGCCGGCGAAACCGCCCTGCTGTTCTTCGCCGGCCGCTACTCGCACGCCATCCGCAAGGGCCCGCTGCTGCAGCGTGATGGCCACGCGACCCGCGCGCTGTTCGCGCCGGAGGCGATCACCCCGCGGGAACCGTCGGCCGCAGAGATCGAGGTCGCGCATCGTGCGCTGGCCGCGATCCCCGGCGGCGCGCCGCTGTACGCCCGCGTCGACCTGCTGCCCTCGGCCGACGGCCCGCAGCTGCTCGAACTCGAACTCACCGAGCCCTCGCTGTTCTTCGCGCACGCGCCCGGCTCGGCCGAGCGTTTCGTCGCGGCGATCGAGATGGTGTTCGCCGACTGATCGCGCGCGCGGCGGCGATGGGCCACCGCTGTGGGCTCAGGCCTTCGACAGGTGGTCGATCACGCGAGCGGCCAGCGCTTCCGGCGTCGATGCCGTGGTGTCGAGTTGCAAATCCGGCGCTTCCGGCCGCTCGTAGGGCGCATTGATGCCCGTGAAATTCGGGATCTTCCCGGCCCGCGCCTTGGCGTAGAGCCCTTTCACATCGCGCGCCTCGCAGACCTCGAGCGGCGTATCGACGAACACTTCAACGAATTCGCCCGGCGCGAACAGACTGCGCGCCATCCCGCGCTCGCGGGCATAGGGCGCGATGAAGCTCACCAGCACCACAAGCCCCGCATCGACCATCAGCTTGGCCACTTCCGCCACGCGCCGAAGGTTCTCGACGCGATCGGCTTCCGTGAAACCGAGATCGCGGTTGAGCCCGTGGCGCACGTTGTCGCCATCGAGCACGTAGGTGTGGCAACCCTGCGCGACCAGCCCGCGCTCGACGAGGTTGGCGATCGTCGACTTGCCCGAGCCCGAGAGGCCGGTGAACCACACACAGCGCGGCGTCTGGCCCTTCTGCGCGGCACGCACGGCCTTGTCGACCGTGAACGCCTGCCAGCGCAGGTTCTCGCCGCGACGCAGGCCGTGGCGCACCACGCCGGCGCCGGCCGTCGCGTTCGTCAATCGATCGACGAGGACGAAGCCACCAAGCGCGCGGGATTCCTCGTACGTCGCCAGCGGGATGGGTGCGGCGAGGCTCAGCTTCACCAGGCCGACATCGTTCATGGCGAGCTGCCTCGCCGGCTCGTGCGCCTGCGTGTTGACGTCGACGCGGTGGCTGATCGCGGTGACGGTTGCGGCCACCTCGCGCGTGCCGATGCGCAGCCAGTAGCCACGGCCCGGCACGAGCGGCGCCTCGTCCATCCAGACCACGTGCGCGGC
>DMHI01000045.1:0-178 GCA_003449515.1 Lysobacteraceae bacterium
GACGCACCGTGCAAGGCTTGCCATTGGCGGCATGCACCTCGATCTTGCGGCCAACCCGATGTTCGGCGAGCACGGCGAGCGCATCGGTACCGCGCTCGAGTGGCAGGACCGCAGTGCGGACACCGATTTCCGCCACGGCCTGCGCAATGTGGCGCAGAAGGCCGCGGCCGGCATCCTC
>DMHI01000045.1:547-2563 GCA_003449515.1 Lysobacteraceae bacterium
CGACGAACGCTATGCCGAGCTGGCGCGCATTTTCAATTCGCTGATGGACCTCACCGCGACCGCCATCGACGAGGTGCAGCGCACCATGGCCGCGCTGGCCGAGGGCAACCTCACCGTGCGTTCCACCGCGCAGATGATGGGCAGCTTCGGCGAGCTCAACCGCAATGCCAATGCCACCGCCGACGCCCTCGCGATGGCGATCGCCGAGGTGCAGCAGGCGGTGGGAGCGATCAACGATGCGGCCACCGAAATCGCCTCCGGCAACATGGACCTCTCGCGGCGCACCGAGCAGGCGGCGGCGAGCATCGAGGAGACCGCGGCCGCGATGGAGCAGATGACGGCGACGATCAAGCAGAGCGCCGAGCACGCGCAGCAGGCGAAGCAGATCGCCAGCCGCGCCGCCGAAGTGGCGGGCGAGGGCGGGCAGACCGTGGAGGCGGTGGTGCGCGTGATGCGCGACATCGAGGACAGCTCGCGGCGCATGGCCGACATCACCACCACCATCGACGGCATCGCCTTCCAGACCAACATCCTCGCGCTGAACGCCGCGGTGGAGGCGGCGCGTGCCGGGGAGCAGGGTCGCGGCTTCGCCGTGGTCGCGGCGGAAGTGCGCGCGCTGGCACAGCGTTCGGCCACCGCCGCCAAGGAGATCGCCCAGCTCATCAACGCGTCGGTGGCGAAGATCGCCGAGGGCGCCAGTGTGGCCCAGCGCGCCGGTCGCACGATGAACGAGATCGTCGGGTCGTCGCAGAAGGTGGCCGACATCATTGGCGAGATCACCGCGGCCAGCGTCGAGCAGGCCAAGGGGCTCGGCGAGGTCAACAACGCCGTCACCCAGATGGACCAGTCGACGCAGGCCAACTCCGCGCTGGTCGAGGAGATGGCCGCTTCGGCGCAGTCGATGAGCGACCAGGCCCGCCAGCTTTCAGAAATCGCCTCGCGCTTCGTCTTGCCCGGTGAAGGTGACCAGCAGGTCGACATCAGCGGTTTCGGCGACATGGTCAAGGCGCACCAGGCCTGGAAGTTCCGCCTGAAGGACCTGCTCGAGGGTCGCTCCACCGAGGCACTGGACCCTTCCAAGGTCGAGGTCGACAACGCCTGCGCGCTGGGCAAGTGGATCTATGGCCCCGGAGCGCAGGTGGGCCACCTGCCCGAGTACCAGGACCTGAAGACCCGTCATGCGGCCTTCCATCGCTGTGCCGCCGAGGTCATCCGCTGCCAGCAGGGCGGCCGCACGGACGACGCCCGACAGTTGCTGGGCGGCCCGTTCGTCGAGCGCAGCGAGGAGACGATCAGCGCGATCCAGCGCCTCGGCTCGGCGGTGCGCGGGCACTGATCCGCCATTCGTCGCGCAAAGGGCCAAAGACACCGGTTTTTACGCTGGTTGACAGTTGGGTGGTGCGCTGACAGCGCGGTTGAGGCATCATGGCGCTGTTCCAGCCGCATTCCAGCGCCGGGGGGCGTGAGAGCCGCGCGTGAGCGTCGTTCTCAGGAGGGCGGGAACGCAAGCCAGGAGTTCCGGGGGGAGCTCCTGGCTTTTTTTCGCGCCGGATTCAGTGTGCGGGCAATGCCGCCCACAACGCCTCGATGCGCTCGCGCAGACGCAGCGGATCGAAGGGCTTGGCGATCACGTCGACAGCGCCCAGCGCGCGCAGCGCGGCCACCTCGGCAGCGGCGGCCTGTCCGGTCACGAAGGCCACGGGAATGCCGGCCAGGGCCGGGTCGGCCTTCAGCAGGGCCAGGGCGCCCGTGCCGTCGATCCCCGACATCCGTGCATCGAGCAGGATGAGGTCGGGCCGCTCGGCGCGGGCGGCGGCCAGCGCCTCCTCGCCATCCGCCGCCAGCGTCACCTGCCAACCGCCCACCGAGCCCAGCGCGACTTCGAGGATCATCCGCATGTCGGGATCGTCGTCGGCGCAGAGGATGTGCTTCAAGCGTGCGCGGCTGGCCATGGCGGACTCACGGGTGGCGAGGCGTCAGTGTAGGGCCTGGACGCTCGGGCTGGCGCTGGCGCTG
>DMHI01000045.1:2951-6215 GCA_003449515.1 Lysobacteraceae bacterium
TCGAGGGCGTCGAGGGCCGCCGCGGCGAGGTCATCGGTGCCGTCGCGGAGCGCGTTCTCGACGGCGGCGGCGGCGCTGCTCACGTGGGGGAAACCGAAGGTGCCGGCGCTGCCCTTCAGCCGGTGCGCGCGTTCGCGCAGCGCGGCGCGGTCGGCCAGCGCGCGGGCGGCGGCGAGCGCCTCGCGTTCGGCTTGGACCGAGGCCGCGAAGCGTGCGCGCACCTGGTGCATCACCCGCGCCATCGGATCGTCGTCGACCGCGGTCGCGGCGGGCGCGGCGGCGGCGAGGTGGCGGACCAGAAGCGCGTGCAAGGCGTTGTCGTCGATCGGCTTGCCGAGCGCGTCATCGCAGCCGGCGTCGATGAAGGCGGCGACGTTGGCGGGCATCACATCGGCGCTGCAGGCCACCACCGGCCGCGTGAAGCCCGCAGCGCGCAGCCGCTGCACCGCCTCAAGGCCATCCATCACCGGCATGTGCATGTCCATCAGCACGAGATCGGGCGCGCCGGCCCCGGCAGCCGCGACCGCGGCGGCCCCGTCGGCGGCCTCGATCACGCTCGCGCCGGTCGCCTCGATGCGCAGGCGCAGCAGCGCGCGCAGGTCGGCCACATCGTCGGCCACCAGCACCCGACCACGCAGCCGTGGCGGCGGCGTGGCGGCGGCGGGTGTGTCATCGGCGATCACGGTCGGCGTGGCCAGCGCCCACGCGGTTTCCGCGCCGACCGGGAGGCGCAGGGTGAACCGGCTGCCGACGCCGGGCGCGCCGTCCACCTCGATGTCGCCGCCCATCTGCTGCGCCAGTTGGCGCGAGATGTAGAGCCCCAGCCCGGTGCCGCCGAAGCGCCGCGTGGTCGATTCGTCGGCCTGTTCGAATCGCTGGAACACCCGCTGGCGCTGCTCGTCGTCCATGCCGACGCCGGTGTCCTCCACCTCGACCCACCAGCGGCCGGCATCGCGGCTGGCGCCCACGCGCACGGCGACGAAGCCGGCGGCGGTGAACTTGATCGCGTTGCCCACCAGGTTGAGCACGATCTGCTTGAGCCGCAGCGCATCGACCGCCACCTCCGCGGGCAGCTCGCCGTGCGTCGACAGCAGCAGCCCCAGCCCCTTCTCGACCGCGCGCTGGCGCAGCAGCTCGACCGCATCGGCCACCGGTGGCAGCGGTGGCGAAGGCCGCACCTGCACCTGCAACTGCCCGGCGTCGATCTTGCTGGCGTCGAGCACGTCATTGACGATCGCCAGCAGGTGCCGACCCTGGCGCAGCACGGTCTGCAGGCAACGGCGCACTTCCGCCGGCGCTGCACCGGCGCGCTGGGCCAGCTCGGCATAGCCGAGGATCGCCGCGAGCGGCGTGCGCAGCTCGTGGCTCATGTTGGCGAGGAAGCCCTGCTTCGCCGCAGCCAGCCGTTCGGCGTTGGCGAGCGCATCGCGCAGCTCCGCCGTGCGCGCCTCGACACGGGCCTCGAGCGCCTGGTTGAGGCTCGACAGGGCCTCGGCCGATCCGCGCAGGCGGGCGTGCATGTCCTGCAGCCGCTGCTCGGCGCGCTCGAAGTCGCCCACCAGCTCGGCCAGCTCGGCACTCGGCGCCGGGCCGAGGCCCTCGAGCGCGCTGCGTCCGCCGTCGAGATCGAGCCGGCGCAGCCGCTCGACGATGTCGGCCAGGCCGCGCGTATGCCGCCTGGCGAAGCGCGCCGAAAGAACGCGCAGGCCGCGCAGAATCGCCAGCACCAGCAGGGCGGCGATCAGCGCGAGCAGGCTCTGGGTGCGCTCCAGTGGCCGCAAGGGCTGCAGCACCACGGCGCGCCAGCCGGTTTCGGCGCTGCGGGCGTCGAGCACGAGGAATCGCTGTCCGCGGTCGAAACGCGGCGACGGCGCGCTCAGCAGCAGCCGGCTCCACCACGGCCGCGCGAGCGCGCCCTCGGCCAGTGCGCCCATGGTTCCCGCCGCCACCAGTTCGGGCTGGTCGGGAAGGCTGGTCGCCACCACCTGCGCCTGCTGGTCGACCACCGCGTAATGCAGGCCGTCGGCGTCGAAGGCCACGCTGAGCGGGCGGGCAACGCTGCCCACCGGCACCGAACCCTGCAGCATCGCCACCGCGGCTGCGGCGTCGTCCATGCCGGTCGTGGTGGCGTCCGCAGCCACCGGCACCGCCACCGCCACGATCAGGTCACTGCCGAAGCCGCGCCCGCGGAACGCCGCCGACACCGTGGGCTTGCCGCTGGCCCGCGTCTCGCGGAAGTAGTCGCGATCGGCCACGCTGCGCCCGATCGAGGGGGGCGCGCCGTCCGGCTGACGGGCGGCAACGATGCGGCCGGTGGCATCGATGGCGATCAGCGAGACGAAGTCGTTGCCCGTCACCGCCGCGCCGGCCAGCGCCGCCTCGGGCCCGGCGACCGGCAGCACCGCCGCCGCCTGCACCAGCGCATCGCGGTGCCGCGCGAGCTGCAGGGTGGTCGCGTCTGCCAACTGCTGGGCGCGCGCATCGAGCAGCATCGCGTGGCGCTGCAGGTCCTGCTGGTGGTTCCATTGCAGCAGGGCGGTGATCGCCAGCGTGGCCGGTGCCGCCATGAGCGTGGCGAGTTGCAGCGACAGCTGGGTGGCCATCGGCAGCCCGCCCATCTGCCGGCCCGAGCGGGTGACATCGCGGAGCAGCCCGGCCCCGGCCACCGAGGTGGCGCCGGTGAGCAGGACCACGCCCATCGCCAGCGCCCACTGCAGCGCATCATCGCCACCGGGCGGCAGCGTGATCCATGCCGCCAGCGGTGCCAACGGCAGCCAGATGCGCCACCACAGGGCCATGCCGCGGCGCCCCTGGGCGCCGAAACGCGCGGCAAGAACGCATTCCAGCAGGGCCAGCAGCACCCACAACGGCTCGCCGGTGATGCCGGTGGCGATGACGGCCACCGGCAGCCCGAACGGCAGTCCGAAGCGTAGCGCGGCGGCCACCGCGGCCATGTTGCCGACGAGGAAGGGCATCGCGCCGGGAAGCCCGAGCGCAAGCGCATTGGCCACCGCGCCGAGCAGCGTGAACTGCACAAGGACGATCACCCGCCCGCGCCAATCGATGGACGCGGGCGACGGCGCGGGGGCGGGGTGGGATTCGGCGGGCGCGGCGGACAACGCGAGGTCGATCGACGGGGCGTGCCGCGACCTTAGCAGGCCGCATCGCCGAGGTCAGCGCGCCTCAGCGTTCGATGTGCAGGTCGGGCTGCGGTTCCTCGAAGCGCGGAGGTTCCTCGAAGCGCGGGGGTTCCTCGAAGCGCGG
>DMHI01000045.1:6554-7458 GCA_003449515.1 Lysobacteraceae bacterium
GTTCCTCGAAGCGCGGCGGGGGCTCGGGCGCCGGCTTGCGGGGAACGAAGATCACCTCCTCGTCGCGCACCGGCATCACCGCGACCGGACGCGGCCTCGCGATCGGTCGGGCCTCGACCCGGCCATCCACCGGTTCGGGATCGCGCCAGTCACGCAGGCGGGGCGGCGACCGCAGCGGCTCGCCGCCGATGGCCGGCCCGCTGCGCACCGGGCCGCCCAGATCGGGCCGACCGCCAAAGCCCGGCGGCTTCGGCACCGGTCGGGGCTCGACCGGACGCGGCGGAGGCTGGCGCACCCCGCCGTGGCCGCCGTGCCAACCGCTGCCGTGGTGCCAGCCGTGTCCGACCCACGAGGGCCCCCCCCAGCCGCGACGGTGGTGCATCGGCCCGAACCAGTGGCCGTGGTGGAAGGGATCGACCACCCACACCGGGCCATGCCCGCGCCAGCCGTAGAACCAGCGGTCGTAGGGATCGTCGACGATCACCACGCGCCTGCTGTAGCGGGTGTCGCTGTAGCCGCCGGCCTCAAAGTAGGCGCCGCGATCGACCACTTCGTAGGTGACGCAGCCCGTCAGCAGCAGCGAGGACAGGGCGAACAACGCGGTGCGGCGCAGCATGGCGGCGGCCTCCAGGGAGTCCGGCCATCATCTCCCGCTCTGGTGAATCGCGACTTAAAAATCCGCCCGCGCTGTGCGCTGTCGCCCGACTCCTGCAGCGCGCCGAGCCACACCCTGCCGATGCCGGCGATCAGCGCGGTGATCCCGCCGCAGCCTTCGGCATCACGCGGCGAGCCCGTAGCTTCTCAGCAGCGCGTTCGGATCGGGCTCGCGACCGCGGAAGGCGATGAAGCTCTCCAGCGCCGGGCGCGAGCCGCCCACCGCCAGAATTTCGCGGCGATAGCGCGC
>DMHI01000047.1 GCA_003449515.1 Lysobacteraceae bacterium
GCGCTGGGGCCAACGATGCCGGTGCTCGCCGCCCCGATCGCCCCGCCCACGATCGCCGCCACGGCGAGACCGCCACGCTTCTGCCCGAACAGCGCCGCCACCCGCGTCAGCAGCGCCTCGGCCAGCCGGCTGCGTTCGAGCATCACGCCCATGAACACGAACAGCGGTACCGCGAGCAGGGTCTGGCTGGTCAGGGTGTCGAACAGCCGGTTCGGAAGCGCCTGCAGGAACACCGGATCGAAGCTGCCAAGCAGCGTTCCGAGTCCGGCGACCAGCAGGGCCACCCCGCCGATCACGAAGGCCACCGGGAGGCCGCTGGCAAGGCCGGCGCACAGGCCGAGCAGCAGCAGGACGAGCATCACCATCTGCTGGTCGTGCAGGCTCATGCGCGCGGTCCCCGGGCCAGGGCCACGGGCAGTGCGCGAAGGCCTTCGGCCACGCCCTGCAGCGCCAGCAGCGCGGCGCCGAGCGGCAGCAGGGTCTTGGCGAGGAACAACCCCGGCAGGCCGCCACTGCTCGCCGAGCGCTCGCGCACCGTCCAGCTCATCGCCACGTAGTCCGCGCTCAGCCAGACGATCGCCGCGCAGAACGGCAGCAGGAGGATGACGATGCCGGCGAGTTCAACCCGTGCCCGCGTGCAGGGGCGCCAGTGCGCCGAGAACACGTCGATGCGAACGTGCGCGCGGTGTTTCAGCGCATAGCCGAGGCCCAGCATCACCATCGCGGCGTTCAGCCACAACACGAGGTCCTGCACCTTCACCGAGCCGTGGCCGAGGCTGAAGGCCAGCACGAGGCCGGCGGTGAGCACGACGATCAGCGTGGCGCAGACCGCCGCGAGCTGGCCGCAGGCATCGGCCATCCCGTCGATCGCGCCGATCGCGCGGGACGGCGGTGTGCCCGGCTCGGCGGTGGTTCCGGTGTCGTGCATGCGCCCTCCCGCGCGTTGGCGACGCGCGAGGATGGCACCGCCGGTACGGCGGCCTCAAGCCGTGGCGCGGCCGCCGGCCGATACAATCGCCGCCTGCCGCCTCCGGTGTTGCCCATGCCGCGCCTCGTCCTGATCGACGGTTCGTCCTACCTGTACCGCGCCTTCCATGCGCTGCCGCCACTCAGCGCGCCCGATGGCACGCCCACCGGCGCGTTGTTCGGCGTGGTGAACATGCTGCGCGCCACGCTGAAAGAGGCGCCGGAGTACGCCGCTTTCGTGCTCGACGCCTCGGGCCCGACCTTCCGCGAGGCGCTCGATCCGGCGTACAAGGCCAACCGCCCGCCGATGCCGGACGACCTGCGCGCCCAGGTCGAGCCGATGATCGCCATCGTCGAGGCGCTGGGCTTTCCGATGCTGCGCGTGAGTGGCGTCGAGGCCGACGACGTGATCGGCACGCTGGCGGTGCAGGGTGCGGCGCAGGGCATCGCGGTGACGGTGTCGACCTCCGACAAGGATTTCGCCCAGCTGGTGCGCCCCGGCATCGTCCTCACCAACACGATGAGCGGCTCGCGCCTGGCGAACGACGCCGACGTGATCGAGAAGTTCGGGGTGCGCGCCGCCCAGATCATCGACTTCCTCTCGCTGATGGGTGACAGCGTCGACAACGTGCCCGGCGTCGAGAAGTGCGGGCCGAAAACCGCGGCGAAGTGGCTCGGCGAGTACGGCACGCTCGAGGCCGTCATCGCCAACGCCGGGAAGATCGGCGGCAAGATCGGCGAGAACCTGCGTGCGGCGCTGCCGCGGCTGCCGCTGAACCGCGAACTCGTCACCATCAAGACCGACGTGGCGCTCGATCGCGGTCCGGCCGACCTGACCCTGCGCCCGCGCGCCCTCGACGCGCTGCGCGGCCTGTACCAGCGCTACGGCTTCCACGCCGCCGCGCGTGAGCTGGATGGCGCAGCGGCGGGTAGTTCGGGCGGCGCGGGTTCGAGCACCACAGCCCGCAGCGCGCCGCGCGGCTTCGGCGGCTCATCCGGTGCTTCGAGTGCGAGCAGCGAATCCGCTGCGCCGCTTGACCCGGCGCTCGCCGCGAAGGGCGAGGCCGAGTGCGTGTTGGACGAGGCCGCCCTCGCGCGCTGGGTCGAGGCCGCGCGCGCCGCGCCGCTGATCGCCTTCGACACCGAGACCGATGGCCTCGACCCGCAGCAGTGCCAGCTCGTTGGCGTGAGCCTCTGCGTCGCCATCGGCACGGCCTGCTACATCCCGGTGGCGCACGCCTATGCCGGCGCGCCGGCGCAGCTGCCCTGGGCCATCGTGTGCGACGCGCTCAAGCCGCTGCTGGAGGATGCCGCCAAGCCCAAGCTCGGCCAGAACGGCAAGTTCGACATCGAAGTGCTCGCCCGCCACGGCATTGACGTGCAGGGCTATGCCGAGGACACGCTGCTGATGAGCTTCGTCCTCGATGCCGGCCTCAACCGCCACGACATGGACGCGCTGGCCGAGCGCCACCTCGGCTACACGACGATCAAGTACGAGGCCGTTTGCGGCAAGGGTGCGAAGCAGATCCCCTTCGACCAGGTCGATCTCGAGCGCGCGACGGCCTACGCCGCCGAGGACGCCGACGTCACGCTCCGCCTGCACGCCGCCCTGCGCCCGCGCCTCGCCGCCGAGCCCGCACTGGCCTCCGTGTACCGCGACATCGAGATGCCGCTGGTGCCGGTGCTGGCGCGGATGGAGCGCACCGGCGTGCGCATCGACGTGGCCGAACTCAAGCGCCAGAGCGCCGAGCATGCGAAGCGCCTGCATGCCATCGAGCAGGAGGCGCACGGCATCGCCGGGCGGCCCTTCAATCTCGATTCGCCGAAGCAGCTGCAGGCCCTGCTGTTCGACGAGCTGAAGCTGCCGGCGCTGGTGAAAACGCCGACTGGCCAACCGTCGACGAACGAAGAGGCTCTCGATGCGATCGCCGATCAGCACGCGCTGCCGCGGCTGATCCTCGAGCATCGCGGCCTCGCCAAGCTCAAGAGCACGTACACCGACAAGCTGCCGGAGAGCGTCAACCCGCTCACCGGCCGCGTGCACACGCGCTACAACCAGGCAGGTGCTGCGACCGGCCGCCTGTCGTCGAACGATCCCAACCTGCAGAACATCCCGATTCGCAC
>DMHI01000244.1 GCA_003449515.1 Lysobacteraceae bacterium
CGCGCCTGGCGGGCGAACTCGTCGGCCTGGAAGCGCAACCGCGCGGCCTGTTGCTCGATCACCGCGGTGCGTTCCTCCACCAGCCGCTGCAGCCGGCGCTCGTTGGCGGCGATACCACGCACGCGCCAGCGCCAGATCGCGGCCACGAACGCCAGCAGGGCGAGTGCCGCCAGCGCCTGCAGCAGGGGCTGCTGCCACCACAGCCGCGGCAATTCGATCACCAGCGACGCGCCGCTCTCGCCCCAGGCACCGCGCGGATGCGCCACTTCCACCTCGAAAACGTAGCGCCCCGGCGGCAGCCCGGTGTATTCGGCCAGCGCCTCGGGACCACGCTCGATCCAGTCGGTGTCGAAGCCGGCCAGGCGATGCCGGTAGCGCAGCCGCTCCGGCAGCGCGAAGGCCAGCCCGGCATAGCGCACTTCGAGGCGTCTGGTGCCGGCGGGCAGCAGCACCGGCGCGCGACCGGACAGGGCCATGCGCTGGCCGTCGGCGGTGACCGACTCGATCACCACCGGCGGCGCGCTCAGGGTGTGCTGCGCGAGGTCGGCGGGATGCACGCGCGCGGCCCCCGCCGCGGTGGCGAACCAGCGCCGTCCGCCGCGATCAAGGGTGAGCACCGGCTGCGAGCCGCCATTGCCCTGCGCGCTCGCCATGCCGTCGAGCTCGGTGAAGCGTTCGGCACCGAGTCCGGTGGCGGTGCCGTCGGCCACCGCATTCAGCCGCGCAAGATCGACCCGCAGCACACCGCGGTTGCCGCTGGCCCAGAGCTGGTCGTCGCTGTCGCGAAGTGCGCCAAACACCCGCTCGAAGGGCAGGCCGGCGGCCAGCCCGACCGCGCCGGTGGGGGTGCCTTCGCTGTCGAAGCGCAGCAGGCCGCGGTCGGACGTCACCCAGATCTGGTCGCGGCTCGCGTCCTCCAGAAAGCCGAAGGCGAACTCGGCATCGGCGAAGGCGCTGAGGTCAAGCTCGCGGAACCGCCCGTCGACCATCCGTCGCGCCCCGGTGCCGGTGCCCACCCACAGCCGGCCCCGGCGGTCGAGGTGCAGCGCGATCACGAAGTCGGCCGGCAGCCCTTCGCTGCGCGTCCACCGCTGCACGCGATCGCCATCCCAGCGCGCCAGCCCGCGGGCGGTGCCCAGCCACAGGGCATCGCCGTCGAGCACCATCGCCCGGACTTCGTTGGCGGGCAGTCCGGCGGCGCTGTCGATGCGCGCCGCGATCCGGCTTCCGTCCCAGAGCAGCGCGCCATCGTCGTGGGTGCCCACCCACACGCCGCGCGGCCCGGCATCGGCGAGGCTGAGGATCGACAGGCCCTCCAGCGCCGTACCGGCCCCCAGGCTGCGGACGCGGCCGCCGGCATCCGACAGCGCGAGGCCCTGCGCGGTGCCGATCAGGGTGCTGCCATCGGCGCGCGCCAGCACGGTGCGCACGAAGTCGTCGGGCAGGCCGTTGCGCCGCGTGACCGTGGTGAAGGGCAGGTCGGTGAAGCGGTACAGGCCGCCGTGGCTGCCCACCCAGAGGTTCGATTCGCGGTCGAGGTGCAGCGAGAGGATGCGCGCGCTCGGGCGGCCGGGCCCGGTGCCGAGCCGCTCGAGTCCGCGCGGCGTCCAGCGCATCAGCCCCTTGGTGAACGTGCCGATCCACAGCCCGCCACGGCCATCCGGCAGCAGCCGGCTGATCCCGACGCCGTCGAGCGACGGATCGAGCGGCCGGAAGCGCAACGGCGACGCCGTGGGCAGCGGCGGCAGGTCGACGAAGAAGAGGCCGCTCGGGCTGCCCATCCACAGCCGCAGCCCGTCGACCGCGATCGCCGTGGCTGGGCCGGCAGGCAGCCCTTCGGCGTTCGGCACCCGCAGGTGTCCACCCTTGATCACGCGCAGCCCGGCCCCTTGGGCGGCCCACCAGCGTCCGTAGGCGTCGCGCGCCAAGCCGTGGTTGCTGCCGGCGTCGCCATCGGATTCGTCGATGAGCCGGGCTGCGCCGTCGCGATCGATGTGCAACAGGCCCGCGTTCTCGGTGCCCACCCAGAGCTCGCCGGCCTCGTCGCCACCGATCTGCGTGACCATCGCCGGTGCGCGCGGCAGGGCCTCCCAGCGGCCGTCGTGCGCCAGTCGGGCCAGGGTGCCGCGGGCGCCGCCCACCACCAGCCGGCCGGTGGGGTCGACGTGCAGCGCGCGCAGCGCGCCGTCGAGCAGCACCGGGATGTCGCGGCGATCGAAGGTGGTGAAGTCCTGGCCGTTGAAGCGCACCAGACCTTCCCAGGTGGCGAGCCACAGGTAGCCCTCGGGGGTCTGCGCGATCGCGTTCACCGAGTTGTGCGGCAGGCCTTCGCGGGTGGTCCAGCGGTCGCGGTCGAGCTCGGCGAGCGGGCTCGCGTCGCTCGACACCGCCTGCGACAGGCCCGGAAGTCCGAGCAGGGCGAGCACGACGAGCAGGCGGAGGGCGGGCAGCATGTGGCGCGGCAGTCCTTGCGCGAAATCGCGCACCTCAGGCTAGCATCCGGTGGGCGTCGCGAATGCGACAGGTGTCGCAGCGACGGTGTCAGCCGATCAGCCTCACCCGCAGCTTGCGCCCCTTGATGCCCTGCTCTCTGAGTTTCGCCAGCGCCTTCTCGGCCTGCGCGCGCGCCACCGCCACGTAGCATCGGGTGGGGAACAGGCCGATCTTGCCGACCGCCTTGGCGGGCAGTCCCGCTGCACCGGTCAGCGCGCCCAGCACGTCGCCGGGGCGCAGCTTGTCCTGCCGACCGGCGTCGATCTGCAGCGTGCGGAATGCGGCGGGCTGCGGCTTCGGGCGCTGCGCCGAGAGGCGCAGACCGCGCTCCGGGAACGGCGCGCCGCGGGCGGCCTCGATGCTGCGTCGCCA
>DMHI01000245.1:0-3254 GCA_003449515.1 Lysobacteraceae bacterium
ACAGCCAGCGCCTGCCGAACGTGAAGGGCCTGAAGGGGCCGCTCGGCTGCCTCACGCAGGCCCGCTACGGCATCACCTGGGGGCCGATCGGTGCGGCGCAGGCGTGCTTGACGGAAGTCGTGAACTACACCAAGGAGCGCATCCTGTTCGGCCGTCCGGTGTCGGCCAACCAGAGCGCGCAGGTGAAGATGGCCGACATGGCCCGCCGCATCACGCTGGCGCAGTTGCTCTCGCTGCAGCTCGGCCGCCTGAAGGATGCCGGCACCATGCAGCCCACGCAGGTGTCGCTCGCGAAGTGGAACAACGTCCGCATGGCGATCGACATCGCCCGCGAGGCGCGCGACCTGCTCGGCGGCTCGGGCATCACCACCGAGTACTGCCCGATCCGCCACGCGCTGAACCTCGAATCGGTCATCACCTACGAAGGCACCGAGACGGTGCACCAGCTGGTGGTGGGCCGCGAGCTGACCGGCATCAACGCCTTCTGAGTCGCCGCTCAGCGCACGGGCGGCTGGTCGAGCGCGTGCCGCGCGCCCGGCCCGCGCCCGCTGCGCCATAGCCGCCAGGCGAAGAACAGACCCAGTGCGCCCATCGCGGTGTAGAACCACATGCCCGGCGCGTAGCCGGCGGGGTTTTCCGGTGAGGCGCCGCCCCAGTCGTTGAGCCAGCCGATGACCAGCGGCACGGCGGCCATGCCGATCTGCTGGCAGAAGGTCATCAGTGCGAAAGCCGAGCCCAGCCGCGTGGGGTCGACGACGAGCGCGACCGAGGGCCACAGCACCGCCGGGATCAGCGAGAACACCAGCCCGAACACCGCGATGCACAGCAGCAGGGTCAGCGGCACGCTGATTCCGGCGGTCAAGGCCACCTCGGGGCCGGGCGGCAGGTAGGTCACGGCGAGAAACAGCGGCAGCATCGCCAGCGAGCCGACGGCCATGAACAGCGAGCGGCGGCCAACGCGATCGACGATCAGGCCGAAGACCGGCGTGGCGATGATGGCGGCCAGCGGCAGCAGGCTCGACAGGGCACCGGCGCTTTCGCGTGACAGGCCGTGCGCTTCCTGGAAGTAATTGATGGCGAAGCCGCGGAACGGGAACACGGTGGCGTAGAACACCACGCACAGGCCGACGATCGTCCAGAAGGTCGCCGGAAAGCGGAACATCTGCGAAAGCTTGAGCTCGTCGATGTCGCCACGAACACCGAGCTGGGCGCGCGGTTCAGTGCGGCGCTCATGCAGCCAGTACAGCATCGCCGCGGCCAGTGAGACGCCGGCGATGCCGGTGGCCAGCCACAGCGGGTCCTGCCAGTTGGCGTAGAGCGGGCTGGCGAAGCTGGTCGACCAGTCGACCGAGGCCGAGCCCAGCCGCGAGATCGACAGGTTCAGGCCGAAGGCGAGGCCCAGCTCGCGCGCGCTGAACCAGCGTGCCAGCACCGTGGTGGCGGCGACGATCATCGGCTCGGCACCGAGACCCAGCAGGAAACGGCCGGCGAGGATGGTCTCGAAGCTGCCGCCCCAGGCGGTGACCGCCGCGGCGAGCATGCAGACCACCGCGAACACGAGCAGCGCCAGCCGGGTGCCGAAGCGGTCGATGAACCAGCCGCCGGCCAGCAGCACCAGCAGGGCGGCGACACTGTAGGCGGTCGAGAACAGGCCGATCTCGCGGAAGCTGAAGCCGAGTTGCTCGCGCATCAGGTCGACCACCGGCCCGAGCGAGTCGAACACGTAGTAGTTGCCGAACATGGCGAGGCTCACGAACAGCAGGGCGAAGCCCTTCTGCAGCGGCGTGGGCGGGGGCAGGGTGGTGGTGGGCGCAGGCATCACGCCACCGTAGCCGAAAGCAACGGTCCGGGAAACGCCGCACCCCCGCCCAGCGCCTACAATCGGCGTTTGCCCCTCGCAGCGCCGCCCGCGCCCAAGCCTCCGATCCCATGTCCGCCGTCTACGCCCCCGCCATCCCGCGTCCCGTTCCCGCCCGCCACCGCGGCCTCAATCGCGCCGAGATCTGCGACCAGAACTTCAGCGAGTTCGTGCGTGGCTGGGATGGCCCGGTGCAGGCCGCGCCGCACGCGGATGCGCCGGTGTTGCCGGGCGCGACGCTCACCGCCGCCGATTTCCTGCACCTGTTCGAGTCGCAGCTGATCAGCCGGCATCTCGATTTGATGGCGCGCGTGCTTCGCGTGCAGAACAAGGTCTTCTACACCATCGGTTCGAGTGGCCACGAAGGCAATGCGATGGTTGCCCGCGCGACGCGTCACACCGATCCGGCCTTCCTGCACTACCGCAGCGGCGGCTTCATGGCCGAGCGTTTCCGCAAGCTGCCGGGCATGGACCCGATCATGGATTCGGCGCTGAGCTTCGCGGCCAGCAAGGACGATCCGGCCTCGGGCGGCCGCCACAAAGTCTGGGGATCGAAGCCGTTGTGGGTGCTGCCGCAGACCTCGACCATCGCCTCGCACTTGCCGAAGGCGCTCGGCACCGCCATCGCCATCGAACAGGCGCGCCGCATCGGCCACGCGCTGCCGATCCCGGAAGATTCCATCGCGATCTGCTCGTTCGGTGACGCCAGCAGCAACCACGCCACCGCGCAGACGGCCTTCAACGCCGCCGCTTGGACGGCGCACCAGAAGCTCCCCGCGCCGGTGCTCTTTGTGTGCGAAGACAACGGCATCGGCATCTCGGTGAAGACGCCCACCGGCTGGGTGGCCGAGCGTTACCGCAACATGCACGGCCTCGACTACTTCTTCGCCGACGGCCTCGACCTCGCCGCCGGCTACGGGCAGGTGGCCGCCGCCGTCGAGCACTGCCGCCGCACGCGCCGCCCGACCTTCCTGCACCTGAAGACCACGCGGATCATGGGCCACGCCGGCACCGACTTCGAGATCGAGTGGCGTTCGATCGACGAGCTCGTGCAGGTGGAGGCCAGCGACCCGCTGCTGCGCTCGGCCGAGATCGCGCTGATGTCGGGCCTGATGTCGAAGGACCAGCTGCTGGCCCACTACGAGTCGTTCCGCGCGCGCTGTTTCGCCGCCGCCGAAGAAGCCGACCGCCGCCCGAAGATCGAGACGCTCGCGGAGATCGTCGCGCCGCTGGCGCCGTACCACGCCGACATCGTGCAGCGCGAAGCCACCCGCAACGACTACGCCGAGGCCCGCCTCAAGGCCTTCGGCGGCGAGGCCAAGCTGCCCGAGAAGCAGCCGGCCAAGCACCTCGCCATCCAGATCAATCAGGCCCTGCACGACCTGTTCGCCAAGTA
>DMHI01000245.1:3686-3858 GCA_003449515.1 Lysobacteraceae bacterium
CCGGCGCGCGTGTTCAACACGCTGCTCGACGAGACCATCATCCTCGGCCTCGCGCAGGGCTACGCCAACCTCGGCATGATCCCGGTGCCGGAGATCCAGTACCTCGCCTACTTCCACAACGCCTGCGACCAGATCCGCGGCGAGGCCTGCTCGCTGCAGTTCTTCTCCAACG
>DMHI01000239.1 GCA_003449515.1 Lysobacteraceae bacterium
GACGTCGCGCGCACGCCGCTGACCGCGCTGCAGCCCGGCCAGCCGGTGATGCTGATCGACAGCACCGGCAAGACGCTGGGCAGCGGCTACGCGCACCCGAACACGCTGATCGCCGCACGCCTCGTCGATCGCAGCGGCCATGCGCTCGACCGCTCGCTGTTCGTGCATCGCCTGAACGTGGCGCTGGCGCTGCGCGAGCGCCGCTATGCCGATCCGTACTACCGGCTGGTGTTCGGCGAGAGCGACGGCCTGCCGGGCCTCACCGTCGACCGCTTCGGCGACGTGCTGGTGGCGCAGGCCACGACGGCGGGCATCGACCGCCTGCAGGACGAGATCACCGACGCGCTCGACAAGGTGTTGAAGCCGCGCAGCATCGTCTGGAAGAACGACAGCAGCGCGCGCGCGATCGAGGGCCTTGCGGATGACGTGCGCGTGGTCGGCATGCCGATCGAAGGCCCGGTGGAGGTGCGCGAGGGGGCCTTGAGCTTCGCGGCCGACGTGCTCGAAGGCCAGAAGACCGGCTGGTTCTATGACCAGCGCAGCAACCGCGACCGCTTGGCGCCGTGGTTGAAGGGCGCTTCGGTGCTGGATCTTTTCAGCTTCGCCGGCGGCTGGGGCCTGCGCGCGGTGGCCGATGGCGCCGCGAGCGCCGACTGCGTTGATGTGTCGGCGCGCGCGGTCGAGGCCGTTCGCGCGAATGCCCTGCGCAATGGCCTTGGCGATCGCGTTGCTGCGCATGCGGCCGACGCCTTCGATTTCCTCAAGGCGGCACGCGCCGAGCGCCGCCGCTGGGATGTGGTGATCGTCGACCCGCCGGCCTTCGTCAAGCGCAAGAAGGATTTCAAGGAAGGCGCGCTGGCCTATCGGCGCGTGTTCGAGGCCGCGATGCAGGTGCTGGCGAAGGACGGCCTGCTGCTGGCGTGTTCGTGCAGCCACCATTTTCCGCGCAGCGCGCTGATCGAGGCGGTGCAGGCCGGTGCCCGGCATCTCGATCGGCAGGCGCAGCTGGTGGAGTTCCTCGCGCAAGGGCCGGATCACCCGATCCACCCCGCCATCCCCGAGACCGAATACCTCAAGGGCGCGCTGTTCCGGGTGCTGCCGGCCTGAGCCGGGCACCCACCGTCGCCCCGTAAACCGGCGATACTCCCGGCGCGATGAGTCCCGCCCACCTTCCCCCGTCCTTTGGCCTTCCCCCCGAACCGCCGGCGTTCGAGGGGGCGATCCGGGCGCTGCACCGCTTGGCCCAGCGCGACGGCGACGAGGTGCTCGGGCAGTTGCTGGACACCACCGCCGAGGCACTCGACGTGGCCCGTGCCAGCCTCTGGCAAATGCTTCCGGGGCGTCGCGGTTTGCGCTGCATGCTGATGTTCGAGCGCGGCGTGGGCGTGTCCACGCCGGACATCGTGCTGGGGGTCGAGGTGGCGCCGGCGTACTTCGAAGCGGTCGAGGCGCTGCTGGTGCTCGCCGCCGAGGACGCACAGCGCGACTCGCGCACCGCGGAGCTGGCCGATCGCTACCTCGCGCCGCTGGGAATCGGGGCGATGCTCGACGTGCCGGTCTGCGAGTTCGGCGAGATCGTGGGTGTGCTCTGTCTGGAACACGTGGGCCCGCCACGACGCTGGAGCAGCGCGGAGAAGCTCTTTGTCGCGTCGATCTCGGGGCTGCTGTCGCAACGTCATGACCGCCTGCGCATGGCGGCCGCCGAGGATGAGCGCAAACGCCAACTGCTGTTCGATGCCGCCACCGGCCTTGCGGGCCGCAGCCTGTTCGTCGATCGGCTTGCCCGCGAGGTGGCCGAGCTCGGTCCGGGACAGGATCTGGCGGTGATCGCCCTCGACCTCGAGCGGCTGCGCAGTCTGGCGCAACGCTACGGCGGTGATTTCGCCACGGCGGTGATGGCCGAGGCGGCGGCGCGGATCGCGCAACTGGTGCCGCCGGCCCGCACCGGGCGGATCGCCGACGACACCTTCGCGCTGTGGGTGAGCGGCGACCGTGCGCAGGGTCTCGCGACGCGGCTGGCCAGCCGCCTGCAGCGCGCGCTGGCGGTACCGATGGCGGCGCCCGATGGCGACAGCCTCGAGTTCAGCACTGCCGTCGGTATCGTGCCCGGTGCGCGTGCCGAGCCCGACGCCGATCGCCTGCTGCGCGATGCGCTGACCGCGGCCTTCAGTGCCGCCCGCAAGGGCCGTGGCCGGGTCGAGGTGGTGTGGCCCGAGGTGCGCAGCGAGTTGCAGAGCTCGATCGAGCTGGAGCGTGAGGTGCGCCGCGCGGCCGACGCCCGCGAGTTCGCCTTCTTCCTGCAGCCGGTGGTCGATCTGGCCAGCGGACGGGCGGTGGGTGCCGAGGCGCTGATGCGCTGGCCGGCCGGCCGCCGCGAGGTGCCGCCATCGCACTTCATCCCGTTGCTGGAAGACAGCGGACTGATCGCCCAGGTGCACATGGCCCTGGTGCGCGAGCTGTTTGCCTGGGCCCGCGACATCGGGCTGATGAAGCGCCGGCCGGGGTTCCGCCTGCACGTCAACTTCGCACCGGCGCAACTGCAGACGCCGGCGTTCGCGGCCGAGTTGCGCGATACCGCGCGGGCCTACGGGGCCGAGGGCCTGCTGGTCGGCGAGATCACCGAGAACACCCTGTTCGCCGGTGGCGACGATGCCGCCTCCACGCTGCGCCACCTCGCCGGGATGGGCATCCCGGTGACACTCGACGATTTCGGCACCGGCTTCGCCTCGCTCACCCATCTCATCGATCTGCCCCTCCACGGCCTGAAAATCGATCGCAGCTTCTGCCTGCGTTGCGCCGACGATCCCAAGGCGCGTGCGGTGGTGGCCGGCCTGCTCGGACTCGCCGGCCACCTCGGCCTCGAAGTGGTGGCCGAAGGTGTCGAGACCGAGGCGCAGCGCGAACTGCTGCTCTCGCTCGGTGCCCGCCACGCGCAGGGCTACCTGTTCGCTCCCGCCCTCGACCTCGACACCTTCGCCGCGCGCTGGCTCGGCGACTGATGGAGCTTCAATGAGCTATCTGCACGACATCGATCCGATCGCCGTCACGCTGCCGTTCTGGCCGCATGGCATCCACTGGTACGGCCTGATGTACCTGCTGGGCTTCGCCGCCGCGTGGTGGCTGGGCCTGCGACGCCTGCGCGCCGGGCGACTGCCCGGCATCGACGACAACGCCTTCGGCGACCTGCTGTTCTACGCGATCCTCGGCGTGCTGATTGGTGGTCGCGTCGGCTACGTGCTGTTCTACGATCTGCCGGCCTTCATCGACAGTCCGATGATGCTGTTCAACGTCCGTGGCGGCGGGATGAGCTTCCACGGCGGCCTGCTGGGCGTGCTCGCGGCCGGGCTGTGGTGGTGCCGGAAGCACGCGATGCACTGGTTCGATGCCCTCGATTTCGTTGCTCCCCTGGCGCCACTCGGCCTCGGTCTCGGGCGCTTGGGCAACTGGATCGGCGGCGAGCTCTGGGGTCGCGTCACCGATTCGCCCTTGGGCGTGGTGTTTCCGCGCGCCGACCTCGGGCCCTACACCGGGCTGCCGATCGAGCAACTGCGCGACCTCCACGCGCAGGGCCTGCTCGAGCCGTTCGCGCGCTATCCCTCGCAGCTGCTGCAGGCGCTGCTCGAGGGCCTGGTGCTGTTCGTCATCATCTGGACCTACAGCGCCAAGCGGCGCTCGCGCTATGCCGTGTCGGGTGTGTTCGC
>DMHI01000062.1:0-123 GCA_003449515.1 Lysobacteraceae bacterium
GCGCCGTGGCGGCGGCCTTCGTGCATGAGCGCCATGCGCGCCGCACCGATCTGCCGCGGCTGGCAGGCTGGTGGGGGCATCGCGCCGATACCCGTTTCCTGATGGCACCGGCCTTCGAGCCGG
>DMHI01000062.1:493-3777 GCA_003449515.1 Lysobacteraceae bacterium
GAAGGCGCCGATGGCTGGCAGCTCAGCAATCCGCCGATCCTCGCGATGGCACCGATCCGCGCCGCGCTGGCGCTGTTCGACGCCGCGACCATGCCGGCCCTGCGGGCGAAGTCGCTGGCGCTCACCGGCTACCTCGAGGCGATGGTGCGGGCCCACCTCGATGCGCACATCGACGTCGTGACCCCCGCCGACCCGGCGCAGCGCGGCTGCCAGTTGTCGCTGCGGGTGCGCGGCGGTCGCGCCCGGGGCCGCGCGCTGTTCGAGCATCTCGCCACCCATGGTGTGCTCGGCGACTGGCGCGAGCCCGACGTGATCCGCATCAGCCCGGCACCGCTCTACAACCGCTTCACCGACGTGCTCGCGTTCACCCGCGAGGCGCTCCGCTGGGCGCGAAGCGCATGAGTCCGCCGCGCCATCTGATCATTGGCGGTGGCCTGGCCGGCGCTCTGCTGGCGGTGCTGCTGGCCCGTCGCGGGCATCGCGTCGACGTGTTCGAGCGCCGTGCCGACCAGCGTGTGCGTGGCTACGAGGGCGGACGATCGATCAACCTCGCGCTGGCGCGACGCGGACTGGCCGTGCTGCAGGACGCGGGCCTCGGCGAGGCCGTGCTGCAGCGTGCGGTGCCGATGCGCGGCCGGCAGGTCCATCCGCTGGACGGCGAACCGTCCTTCCTGCCCTACAGCCGCAACGATGCCGAGTGCATCTGGTCGGTGCATCGTGGCCGCCTCAACCACCTGCTGCTCGACGCCGCGGAAGCCGCCGGTGCGCGCGTGCATTTCCATCACCGGCTCGGGCTGGTGGATTTCGATGCGCGGCGCGCCGAGATCATCGACGAGCGCGATCGCCGCGTGCGCTGGATCGACTTCGACGCCCTGCTCGGTGCCGATGGTGCCGGCAGCGCACTGCGCAACGCCATGCAGGGCCACGCCGACCTGCATCCCGAGATCGCGCCACTCGACCACGGCTACAAGGAGCTGGAAATTCCGCCGCTCCCCGGTGGCGGCTTCCGCATCGAGCGCGAGGCCCTTCACATCTGGCCGCGCGGCGGCTACATGCTCATCGCCCTGCCGAACACCGAGGGCACCTTCACCGTCACGCTGTTCCTGCCGCACAAGGGCCGGATGCCGAACTTCGAGGACATCGAGACCGCGGCGCAGGCGCGGGCCTTCTTCCAGCAGGCCTTCCCCGACGCCTTGGCGCTGATGCCGGCATTCGAGGAGGGCTGGATCGGCCACCCGACCAGCAGCCTTGCCACCCTGCGCCTGCGTCACTGGCACCTCGATCATCGCGCCGTGCTGGTGGGCGATGCCGCACACGCCATGGTGCCCTTCCACGGCCAGGGCATGAACTGCGCGTTCGAGGACGTGGCGGCGCTCGACCGCCTGCTCGTCGCCCACGACGATCGCGCCGAGGCATTCGCTGCCTTCGAGGCCGAGCGCAAGCCGAATGCCGAAGCGATCCAGACCATGGCGCTGGAGAACTACGTGGAGATGCGCACGTCGGTCGACGATGCGCAGTGGCGATTGCAGCGCGCGCTCGAGCTGTGTCTGGCCGAACGCCACCCCGGGCGCTTTGTGCCCCGCTACTCGATGGTCAGCTTCACCCGCACGCCCTACGCCCTCGCCTTCGAGCGCGGCCAGTGGCAGCGCGCCCTGCTGGTGGATGCCACGCGCGGCATCGACGATCTCGCGCAGGTGGACCTGGCCACGGTCGACGCGCGGATCATCGCGGAACTGGCCCCGCTGGCAGCCGAATCGCCGGAGCCGCCGCTGTGAGCTTCCTCTGGTACGACCTCGAGACCTTCGGCCGCGATCCGCGGCGCGCACGCATCGCGCAGTTCGCCGCCATCCGCACCGACGACGACCTGCGCGAGATCGACGCGCCGGTCTCGCTGTTCTGCCAGCCCGCCGACGACGTGCTGCCCTCGCCGATCGCCACCGCGATCACCGGCATCACGCCGCAGCGGGCGAAGGCTGAAGGCCTGATCGAAGCCGACTTTTTCGCCCGTGTGCACGAGCTGATGGCAGCTCCGGGCACCTGCGCGGTCGGCTACAACAGCCTGCGCTTCGACGACGAGTTCATCCGTTTCGGGCTGTACCGCAATTTCTTCGATGCCTACGAGCGTGAGTGGCGCAACGGCAACAGCCGTTGGGACCTGCTCGACGTGCTGCGCCTCGCGCGCGCGCTGCGGCCGGAGGGCTTGGAATGGCCGCTGCGCGAGGACGGCCACGCCAGTTTCAAACTTGAAGACCTCGCGGCGGCGAACGGCGCGCGCGAGGGCATGGCCCACGAGGCGCTGAGCGACGTACGCGCGCTCATCGCTTTGGCGCGAAAACTCCGACACGCGCAGCCGCGCTTCTGGGACTACGCGCTGAAGCTGCGCGACAAGAAGACCGTGCGCGGCCTCTGCGACCTGGTCGCGCACACGCCGCTGCTGCACGTGTCTGGCCGCTTCCCCGCCGAGCAGCGGCACGCCGCGCTGGTCGCGCCGATCGCCGTGCATCCGATCATCGGCACGCGGGTGATCGCCTTCGATCTCGGCAGCGATCCGGCGCTGTTCGCCGATCTCGACGACGCGGCGTTGAAGGCACGCCTGTATACGCCGCGCGCGCAGTTGCCCGACGGTGTGCAGCGCCTGCCGCTGAAGGAGATCCACACCAACCGCTGCCCCGCCGTGATTCCGCTGGCGCATGTGCGGCCCGCCGAACTGGATCGCCTCCGGCTCGATGCTGCGACAGCGCACGAGCGCGCCGGCTGGCTGGCGGCGCATCCCGCCTTCATCGCCCGCTGTGTCGCGCTGTTCGCCGAAGCGCGCGATTTCGGCGTCACCGATGCCGATGGCGATCTGTACGGCGGCTTCATCGGTGATGCCGACCGGCGGCTGTTTCCGCGCATCCGCACCGCCGATCCGGCATCCCTGCCGCACTTCGCCGCGAAGTTGCAGGACGAACGGCTGGCGACACTGCTGTTCCGCTACCAGGCGCGCAACTGGCCGGGGACGCTCGACGCGGATCGGCGCAATGAATGGGCGGCGTGGCGGCGCGGACGGCTGCGCGATCCCGACCCGCGCGCCGACGGCACGCTGGCCGCGTTCGACGCCGAATGGCCGGAGGCACTGGAGCGTGCGGAAGCCGTCGGCCACGTCGCCGCGCTGGAGGCGCTGCGCGTCTGGCGCGACGAACTCGAGGCCAGCCTCGACCGCTGAGGCGGCGTCGCACTCACTCGTTCGACACCCCGTGCGGCACATGCCCGGCCGCAACGTGCTGCATCGCGCTCTCGATGTT
>DMHI01000062.1:4177-7408 GCA_003449515.1 Lysobacteraceae bacterium
CCGCCGAGGAACAACGCCTCGTCGAGGCGGATGCCCCACTCGCGCAGGGTCAGGATCACGCGCTTGTGTGCAGGCGCCGAGCGCGCCGTGACCAGGGCGATGCGGATCGGCGGATCGTCGGCGGGCAGGGCCTGCTGCAGCGTGTGCAGGGCCGACAGGAAGCCGCGGAACGGCCCGCCGGACAGCGGCTCGAGTGCTCGTTCGGTCTCGTGATCGTGGAACGCCTGCAAACCCGATACCTGCGACACGCGCTCGCTCTCGTCGCCGAAGATCACCGCGTCGCCGTCGAAGGCGATGCGCAGCTGCGGATGGCGTTCCACCGGCGGCAGACCGGTGGGCAGGATGGTCGCCGCGGCCACGCCGTGCTCGAGCGCGCTCCGCACGCTCATCGGATTGGCACTCAGGAACAGTTGCGCACCGAAAGGCTGGATGTAGGGATGGGTGTCGGCACCGCTGGTGAACACCGCGCGGACGATGCCAAGGCGAAAGTGCTCGATGGCGTTGAAGATGCGCAGCCCGGTGTCAGCCGAATTGCGCGACAGCAGGATCACCTCGACCGGCGGCACGCCCGGCGGCAGCAGTGCGTTCAGCGCCAGCAGCTTGCGCACCAGCGGAAAGGCGATGCCCGGCTGCAACGGCTCGTCCTCGCGCTCGCGCTGGTAGGCCGCGTAGGCCTGCAGCCCCTCGCGCTTGAACAGGGCGTGGCCGTCCTCGAGATCGAACAGCGCCCGCGCGGTGATGGCGACGACGAGCGGGCGCATCAGCCTTCGAACTGCTCGTCGAGGATGCGTTCGGCGAGGTCGTGCTCGGGGTCGAACAGCAGGGTCACGGTATGCGTGCGGGATTCGCGGATGCGCACCTCGACCACGTTGCGCACTTCGTGCGAGTCGGCCGTGGCGCTCACCGGACGCTTCAACGCATCGAGCACCTCGACGCCCACTTCGGCATCTGAACGCAGCAGCGCGCCACGCCAGCGGCGCGGACGGAACGCCGCGATCGGTGTGAGCGCGATCACTTCCGAACCCAGCGGCAGGATCGGTCCGTGGGCGGAGTAGTTGTAGGCGGTCGAGCCCGCTGGCGTGGCCACCAGGGCGCCATCGCAGACGAGCTCGTCGAGCTTGCGGCGGCCGTTCACAGCGATGCGCAGATGCGCCGCCTGCCGGGTCTGTCGCAGCATCGACACCTCGTTGTAGGCCAGCGAAGTGATGGTCTGGCCGCCCTCGGTGGTGGCCACCATCTCCAGCGGCCGCAGCACGGTGGGGTTTGCGGCGGCGATGCGCTCGCGCAGGCCGTCCGGGCGATGCTGGTTCATCAGGAAGCCCACCGTGCCGAGCTTCATGCCGTAGACCGGAACGCCGAGCGGCGCGTGCCGGTGCAGGGTCTGCAGCATGAAGCCATCGCCGCCCAGCGCCACCAGCACCTCGGCCTGCGCCGGTGCGCAGGGAGCAAGGCCGGCGGCCAGCGCAGCGCGTGCGGCCTCGGCCTCCGGTGTGGGACTGGCGAGGACGGCGATTCGCAAGCTCATGGCGGTGTTCAGCGCCCTGCGGCCTGGCCGCCGGCGGCGGCGATCTGGCCAAGGCGACGCACCGCGACCAGCAGGGTGGCGTAGTCCATGCCGCGCAGATTGCGCATGTCCGCGAACATCGCCAGCGTGTAGCGCAGCGTCGAGTCGTCGCGGGCCAGCCATGCGGCCACGGCATCGGCCGGCTGCCTTCCGGCGGGCGCTGTGTTCAGCACGTGCCCGACCAGCACACTCTGCTGCTGCTGCAACTCGTCACGCAGCGCACTGCGCGCCTGTGCATGCCAACGGCCCTCCACCGCCAGTTGCTCGACCTGGTCCATGAGCCACCGCGTGTGCAGGGCGTCGCTCAACTGGAAGTAGACCGCGGCCACGTCGGCCACCGGCAGCTTGCGCTGCAGCGCGATCTGCACGATGTCGAGGCCGTAGGCGAGGAAAGGCAGCGCGGCGAAATCGGTCGCCAGCGTGGTGTCGAAGCCCTTGCGCGTCCACGTCTCGGCGCTGGCGTCCATCTGCGCCCTGGCCTCGGCCGGCAACACCTTCGGCAGCACCGCGCGCAGCGCCTTCAGCGATGCCGCGTAGCGATCGACCATCGAGGCGATGGCCAGGTGTTCGCCGGGAAGGTTGAGCATCCAGCGCGTGTACTGGCGCAGCAGGTGCCAGATCGCCATCAGCGCGTCGATCTGGCTGGCCTCGGCCACCTTGAGGTCGGCCGTGTCGATCGCCGACCACCACTGGCGCGCCTCGAGGATCTCGCGGGCGATGGTGTAGGCCTTGGCGATCTGCGCCGGCTGCTCGCCGGTGTCTTCCTGCATGCGCAGCATGAAGGTCGAACCCATGCGGTTGACCATCGAGTTGGTCACTGCCGTGGCGATGATCTCGCGGCGCAGGCGGTGGCCCTGCATGTCGGCGGCGTAGCGCTCCTGCAGCGGCTTCGGGAAGTAGCGCTGCAGCTCGCGTGACAGGTACGGATCTTCCGGCACGTCGCTGTCGAGCAGCTGGTTGAAGATCACGATCTTGTCGTAGCTCAGCAGGATCGACAGCTCGGGACGCGTGAGGCCGAGCCGGCGCGAGCGGCGGTCATCGAACTCGGCGTCGGAGGGCAGGAACTCGATGGCGCGGTCGAGCAGACCGTGGGATTCCAGCGTGCGGATCAGGTGCTGGAAGCTGCCAAGGCGCGGCACGCTCATCCGCTCCATCAGGCTGATGGCCTGGTTCTGGCGGTAGTTGTCGTTCAGCACCAGCGCGCCGACCTCGTCGGTCATTTCCGCCAGCAGCGTGTTGCGCTGCTCGAGCGTGAGCCCGCCGCGGGCCATCACGCCACCCAGCAGGATCTTGATGTTCACCTCATGGTCGGACGTGTCGACGCCGGCCGAGTTGTCGATGAAGTCGGTGTTGAGCAGCACGCCGTTCAGCGCGGCCTCGATGCGGCCGCGCTGCGTCATGCCGAGGTTACCGCCCTCGCCCACCACCTTGCAGCGCAGCTCGTTGCCGTTGACGCGCAGGCCGTTGTTGGCGCGGTCGCCGGCGTCGGCGTGCGTCTCGGTGCTGGCTTTGACGTAGGTGCCGATGCCGCCGTTCCACAGCAGGTCGACCGGCGCCTTCAGGATGGCGTTCATCAGCGCCGCCGGCGTCATCTGCTCGACGGCCTCTTCGATGCCGAGCGCCTCGCGCACCTGCGGGCTGACCGGGATGTGCTTGGCCGAGCGCGG
>DMHI01000265.1 GCA_003449515.1 Lysobacteraceae bacterium
ACGGATCGTTGCTCTGCGCCGGGGGCGCGCTGCCGCCGCGGGGGGCTGGGCCACCGCCACCACCCGCTCCGCCGGCTCGGCTGCCGTAGCCACCACCCGAAGCACCGCCGCTGCCGCCGCGATTGCCGTAGCCACCACCGCCGCCACCAGAACGCGCCGGACGCTCGGCGCGCTCACCGCCGCCCTCGCCGCCCATGCCGGGGTTGCCGCCCAGCATCTGCATCTCGTTGGCGATGATGTCGGTGCTGTACTTCTCGACGCCGGCCTTGTCGGTGTACTTCTCGGTGCGCAGGCTGCCCTCGATGTAGACCTGACGGCCCTTCTTCAGGTACTCGCCGGCGATCTCCGCCAAGCGGCCGAAGAACTTCACCCGGTGCCACTCGGTGCGTTCCTGCATCTGCCCGTCCTTGTCCTTCCAGCTTTCGGACGTGGCGACGCTGATCGTGGTGATGGCGTTGCCGTTCTGCGCGTAGCGCACGTCCGGGTCGTTGCCGAGGTTGCCTACAAGAATGACTTTGTTGATGCCGCGCGCCATGGGGTCCTCCCGCCGCTGAGTGTCGTGCAGGCTGCAGAGTATGACAGCCGCCGTGGGCCGGGGGTCGGCCGGCAACGCGCCGACGGGTCGGAAAGCGTCGCGCCGCCGCGAAACGGAGCGGAACGCGCCGTAGGACGCCGCCGCAAGGCGCACCGACGCGGCCTGCATCAGTGCCGGGCCTATAATCGCGGCATGCCTGCCGTTGCCCACGCCACCGCCTCGCCCGCCCTGCCCTTCCCCGCCATCCAGCAGCTTGCCGCCGGCGACATGGCCGCCGTCGACGCCCTGATCCGCCGCCGGCTGGCCTCGGATGTGGCGCTGGTGAACCAGGTGGCCGAATACATCATCGGCGCCGGCGGCAAGCGCCTGCGGCCCATGCTCACGGTGCTGGCGGCGCGCGCGGCCGGCTACCGCGGCGAGGCCCACCACCAGCTCGCGGCGGTGGTCGAGTTCATCCACACCGCCACCCTGCTGCACGACGACGTGGTCGATGAATCCGACCTGCGCCGCGGCCGGGCCACGGCGAATGCCGCCTTCGGCAATGCCGCCAGCGTGCTCGTGGGCGACTTCCTCTATTCGCGCGCCTTCCAGTTGATGGTCGAGCTGGAGTCGATGACGATCCAGAAGGTGCTCGCGGACACGACGAACCGCATCGCTGAAGGCGAGGTGCTGCAACTGCTGCACGTGCGCAACCCCGACACCGACGAGACCGCCTACCTGCGCGTGATCGAGCGCAAGACCGCGGTGCTGTTCGCCGCCGCGACGCAGCTCGGCGGGCATCTGGCGGCCATCGGCGCCGCTGGTGAAAAAGCGCTGTTCGACTATGGCATGGCGCTGGGCTACGCGTTCCAGATCGCCGATGACGTGCTCGACTACGCTGGCGACGCCGCCACGCTCGGCAAGAACGTCGGCGACGATCTCGCCGAAGGCAAGGCCACGCTGCCGCTGATCCACGCGATGGTGCACAGCGCGCCCGAAGTGCAGGCCCGCCTCAAGCGCATCGTGCTCGATGGCGATGCCGGCGGCTTCGGCGAGGTGATGGCGGCGATCGCCGCTTGCGGCAGCCTCGGCTACAGCCATGCGATCGCGCAGCACCACGCCGATACGGCCATCGCGGCACTGGCGCCGCTGCCGGATTCCGAGGCGAAAGCGGCACTTGCCGGCCTCGCGCACTACGCCATGCAACGCGCCTGCTGAGGCCCGCGAGCCGCCAACGGCCGCTCAGCGCACACCCAGCCCCGGAATCGCGCTGATCCCCTCGGGATCGAAGCCGGCCGCCTGCGCGAAGTGCTTGCCGCGTTCGGCGTAGTCGCGGTAGCGCGGAAAGCTCGGCGCACCCGGCGACAGCAGCACCGTGCCCTTGCTGCCCAGTGCCTCCTGCGCATAGCGCACGGCCTCCTCCATCGAGGTGGACTCGCGCAGCACGAATTTGGTGGCGGTGGCGATCGACTTCAGGCGCTCGAAGATCGCCGGGCCGTTCTGCCCCATCGTGATGATGGCGCCCGGCGCATCGGCGGCGACGCGCTCGGCGAACGCACCCCAATCGAGCCCGCGGTCGTAGCCGCCCACGAGGATCGCCGTGCCCTTGCCCGGGTACCAGTCGAGTGCCGCGATGGACGCCATCGGCGTGGTGCTGATCGAGTCGTTGACGTAGACGAGACCGTCCTTCTCGGCGATCCGCTGCAGCCGATGCGGCAGCGGCACGAAGTCGACCACGCGCTCGACCAGTGGCACCGGATCGATGCCCAGCGCCTCGACGGCGGCGAGTGCGGCGCACAGGTTCACCCAGTTGTGGCGACCCGGCAGCGGCAGGAACTTCACGTCGATGACCGCGCGGCCGCCGCGCATGATCCAGCGGTCGCGCACATGCCAACCGTCCTCGGTGTTGAACCAGTGCACCTTGCTGCCGCTCGCGGCGAGGCGCTCGCCAAGCTCACGCAGCCGCGCGTCGGTGCCGTTGAGCAGGGCGATGCCCGGCTGGGCGTCGGTGACGAGCTTCAGCTTGTCAGCGAAGTAGCGCGCCTCCGAGCCGTGCCAGTCGAGGTGCTCGGGGAACAGGTTCAGCACCACGGCCACGGCGGGACGTACGGCGTCGCCGGTCTGGTAGCTGGAGAGCTCGATCGCCCACGCATCGGGCGGCGGCTGCACGTCGAGCAGCTCAAGCAGAGGCAGACCGATATTCCCCGCCAGCGCGGTGCGCTCACCGGCGGCGCGCAGCAGGAAGGCGACCAGCGCGGTGACGGTGCTCTTGCCCTTGGTGCCGGTGACGCAGACGGTGTGGGCACCGGCATTTTCGGCGAACCAGATCGCGGTGCCGCTGGTGAAACGCACGCCGTTAAGCTCGGCATCGATCTTCGGCGACGCGTAGGCGCTGATGCCGGGCGACTTGATGATGACGTCGAAGCTGGACAGCGAGGCCGCGTCGGCGTCGGTGCGGATGACGAGGGTCGGGTCTTCCTGCGCCTTCAGCTCGGCGACTTCGTCGTCCTTGCAGAAGACGGTGAGCGGCCGGCCCGGCAGGCGCCAGCGCAGCGCGGCGAGCGCGGCGCGGCCTTCGCGGCCGTAGCCCCAGATCGCGACCCGTTGGCCGTCAAGCTCCGAAATGCGCAAGCAGCGCCTCCATCCGACGCGATCCCAGCCCGTGCTCGCCCTGCGGCTTCAGCAGCGGTTCGAGGCGAAGCGTAGCCGGATCAATGGCCGATTGCTGCGTGGCGGCGAAGCGCGCGACCAGCGCATCCTCTTTCCACGTGGGGGTGGCGGCCAAAGCCGCCATCGCGGCGCGCGATTCGCGGCCCTCGCCCACGCATTCGAAGGGCTTGTGGCCTTCGATCTCGAGCAGGGCGTCGTACTCGGCGGCCAGCGTGGCGTCGTCGAGCAGGTTGCGGCCGAAGATGCCGAGCACTCTAGGCTTCGGCATGAACGGCGCGAGGGCAAGGAATACGAAGTGGCACTTCGGGCACTGGCCGCACCAGCGCTGCGTCGGCTTCTCGCCCAACAGATGGAAGTTGCGGTTGCAGCTGGAGAAATGCGCGTCGTAGTGGTCGAGCCGCGCGAACTGCCGCGCGACGGCCAGCTCGGAGAACGGCCGCAGCAGCGAGACGTAGTCGAAGTCCGCCGCGACCTGCGCGCGCACGAGTGCTGCGAACTCGCGCTCGAAGGCCCAGCCCTTCGACCACTGGTGGTTCACCTCGCCGGTGCCGGGGATCAGGCTGCCGTAGCTCGCGGAGTGCTCGTTGGAGAACACCACGCTGCCGTGGCCGGTGAGCAGGGCGGCGAGCACGAGGATGGCGGAGTTCACCGCCGTCACCGGGATGTGGCC
>DMHI01000234.1 GCA_003449515.1 Lysobacteraceae bacterium
CGCTGCGACGCCAGCGCGGCCTCGAGGCTGTCCAGGGTCTCGTCGATCGCGAGCTTGCGCTCGCCGTACACCGCGCGCAGGTCGTCCTCGCTGCGGAAGCTGCTCACCTTGGCCTCGTCGGCGCGCTTCAGGTTCTCCCGTCGGGTGCGCACCGCCGCCGATGCCGCGGCCTCGGCCTCGAGCGCACGGCGTTCCTCGGCGGTGAGGGCACGACCGATCTCGGCGCGTACCAGGCCGGTGCGTGCACTCAACTCGGCGCGCGCCTTGTTCACCGCTTCGGGCGGCAGCGCGTCGGTGTAGTGCACCTTGCCGGTGCTGTCGACCCAGCGGTACAGCGTGCGCTCGACCGCGGCGGCGGCGCTGGGTGTGACGGCGATGGCGAGGGCAGCGGCGAGGGTCGCAAGGCGGGCCATGTCAGCTCATCCGTCGAGGGATCCGTAGCGCCCACGATACGCCAGCAGGCGCTCACGATGCAGGGCCAGTTCCGGGCGGTCGGCCACGAAGGTGAAGAGGTCATCCAGCCGCGCCACCGCGACCACCGGCACGCCGAGTGCCATCGAGGCTTCGGCCGCTGCCGAACGCTGGCCCTCCGCGCCGCGCTCCTGCCGGTCCAGCGCGATCAGCACGCCGCAGGGCGTGCCGCCGGCGGCGCGGATGATCTCCACCGACTCGCGCACGGCGGTGCCGGCGGTGATCACGTCGTCGACGATCAGCACGCGGCCCGTGAGCGGCGCGCCGATCAGCGTGCCGCCCTCGCCGTGGGTCTTGGCCTCTTTGCGGTTGAAGGCCACCGGCACGTCGCGGCCGCGCTTGGCCAGCGCGATCGCCAGCGCCGTGGCCAACGGAATGCCCTTGTAGGCCGGCCCGAACAGCATGTCGAAGCCGACGCCGCTTTCCAGCAGGGCCTCGGCGTAGCAGTCGGCGAGGCCGGCCAGTGTGGCACCGGTGTTGAACTGCCCGGCGTTGAAGAAATACGGGCTGGTGCGGCCGGATTTCAGGTGGAACTCGCCGAAGCGCAGCGCCTCGGCGCGCAGCGACAACTCGAGGAAGGCGTGGCGGTAGTCACTCACCTGCGGGCTCCGGCCGTGTTCGTAAACGGCGTTCAGGCTAGCGGAAAGCGGGTTCGCGGCCCACTGGCACCGCGTCTTCGACAGGCCAGCGGGAGGCTTTGTCGGCGCGCTGCCGGTCGAGCCCGGCGCGATCGGCGACAATGCGGCGACATCGCTCACCGGACCATCGATGCGCATCTGCAGCTTCAACGCCAACGGCCTGCGCTCGGCGGCCAGCAAGGGCTTCTTCGAGTGGTTCGCCGACGCCGGCATCGACGTGCTCTGCGTGCAGGAAACCAAGGCGCAGGCGCACCAGCTCACCGATGCGCCGTTCCGCCCCGCCGGGTATCACGTGGCCTTCCGCGACGCGTCGACGAAGAAGGGCTACTCCGGCGTCGCCGTCTACAGCCGCATGAAGCCCGACACCTGCGCGACGGGCCTCGGCTGGGCGCCGTTCGACGAGGAGGGCCGCTGGCTGGAGGCGCGCTTCGGGAACCTCTCCGTCGTCTCGCTGTACCTGCCCTCGGGCAGCTCCGGCGAGGAACGGCAGGGCTTCAAGTTCGCGGTGATGCGCTGGTTCCGCCCGCAGCTGCAGGCGCTGCTCGCCTCGGGCCGCGATGTGGTGGTCTGTGGCGACTGGAACATCGCGCGCACGCCGATGGACATCAAGAACGCTCGGTCGAACGAGAAGAACTCCGGCTACCTGCCGGAAGAGCGCGCCTGGCTCACCGCGCTGCTCGAGGAGGACGGCTGGGTCGATGCCTATCGCCGCCTGCGCCCCGACGGGCAGGAGTACACCTGGTGGAGCCAACGCGGCGCGGCGCGTGCGAAGAATGTCGGCTGGCGCATCGATTACCAGCTGGTCAGTCCCGGCCTCGCCGCGCGGCTGAAGGACTGCGCGATCCACCCGCAGCCGCGCTTCTCCGACCACGCGCCCTTCGTCGTCGACTACGTCGGCGCATGAGCGCACGGACGACCATCGCGCGCCTGCACCGCCTCGCGGTGGTGATGGTGCTGGGCTTCGCCTCCGGCCTGCCGCTGGCGCTGGTGGGCGGCGCGATGCAGGCCTGGCTGACCGTCGAAGGCATCGATATCGCGACGATCGGATTCTTCGCCCTGGTCGGCGTGCCCTACACCTTCAAGTACCTGTGGGCGCCGCTCGTCGACCGCTTCGAGCCGCCGGGCCTCGGCCGTCGCCGCGGCTGGATCGTGATCACCCAGTTGCTCCTGGCCGCCGCGCTGTGGGGCATGGCCGCGCTGTCGCCCAGCCTGCAGACGCAGGTGTTCGCCGCCGTCGCCGTGGGGGTCGCCCTGCTCTCGGCCACGCAGGACATCGCCATCGATGCCTACCGCACCGAGCTGCTGGCACCCGCCGAGCGCGGTCTTGGCGGTTCGCTCACCGTGCTCGGCTACCGGCTGGCGATGGTGCTCTCGGGCGGCGTCAGCCTGATCTGGGCCGGGCAGTGGGGCAGTTGGTCCGAGGTCTACCAGGTGATGGCCCTGATCATGCTCGGCGCGGCGCTGTTCTCGGCGGTGGCGCTGCCGGCGCTCGATCCGCTGCCACCGCGCGAACTCGCCGGCCCCCTGCGCGAGTTGCTCGGCTTTGTCGCGCTGTTGGCCGGCGTCTACGTCGGCGTGCGCCTGGCCGGTCTGCTGCTCGGCGCGGCCGGACTCGATCCCGGCACCGACGACCGCTGGCAGCGCCTCGGCCTGCTGGTGGTGCAGATCCTCGCGGCGCTTTCGCTGGGCCTGCTGGCGGCGCGGCGCGGTGCCATCGGCGGCGTGCTGCTCGGCCTGGCCCTCGGCGATGCGCTGCTGCGCGCCTTCGGCGGCATCGCCGCGCAGCCGCTGCTCGCTGCGCTGCTGCTGCCGGTGCTGGCCGTCGCGGGTCATCGGCTGCTCGCGCCGCGCGCGCGCTTCGAGACGCTCACTGTGGGTCTCGCCAGTTACTTCGGCCAGCCCGGTGCCTGGGCCTTTCTCGCCATGATCGTGCTCTACAAGATCGGCGATGCCTACGCGATGAGCCTCGGCACCACCTTTCTCATCAGCGGGATGGGTTTCGGGCAGGCCGAGGTTGGCATCGCCAACAAGTCGATCGGCCTGCTGATGACCATCGTCGGTGCCACGCTCGGCGGCTTGATCATGCTGCGGGTGTCGCTGTATCGCGCGCTGTTCGCCTTCGGCGTGCTGCAGCTCGTGTCCAACCTCGGCTTCTGGGCGCTCGCCCACTACGGCAGCGGCGCGCTCGGCATCACCACCCTGCCAGCCTTCGACCTGCTGATCGTCTCGCTGGAATCGCCCACCGCGCTCGACACCCTGCTGCTGCTCGCCATCGGCATCGACAACCTGTCCGGCGGCATGGGCACGGCGGCACTGGTCGCGCTGCTGATGGGCCTGTGCAATGCGCGCTTCTCGGCCACGCACTACGCGCTGCTGTCGGCCTTCGCCGCGCTGGGTCGGGTGTTCGTCGGCCCGCTGGCCGGCGTACTGGCCGCCGAGGTGGGCTGGGCGTGGTTCTTCCTGAGTTCGCTGCTGGTCGCCGTGCCCGGGGTGTGGATGGTGTGGAGGCTGCGTCGCCAGATCGACGCCCTCAGCACGCCGTCAGCGGCCGTGAAGGCGTAAGCTGAGGGCTCGCTCCGTCCCTCAGGTGCAGGCCCGCCCCCATGGCCGATTTCCTTGTCCGCGACATCGATGAGCGCGTGGCCGAAAGGCTGAAGGAGCTGGCCCGGCAGAAGGGCTGGCCGCTCAACGACGTCATCCTGCACCTGCTCAAGCAGGCGCTTGGCCTTGCCGAGCCGGAGCCCCCGCCGGTGCCGGGCGACATCGCGCGCCTGCGCGGCGCGTGGAACGATGACGAAGCGCGTGCCTTCTACGAGGCGATGAACGCGATGACCGATCTTCCCGATGACGCGCCGTCCTACGTGCGCAACCCCGACGGGAACCGCTGATTCCCCGGCGACCCTCCGCGCGCGCCAGGAACCATCACTCCCAGCACCCGCGGCCCGACGGCGCCGGTCACTTCCGGGCGGTTGCCGGCGCGGCCCGCCAGCGTCTGCGACGCCAGCCAGGCGAAGCCCGCGGCCTCGACGGCGTCCGGGTCGATGCCGTGCGCCAGGCTCGATTCGACCATCACGCCCGGCAGCCGGGCGGCGATGCGCGCCATCAGCAGGGCGTTGTGCACGCCGCCGCCACAGGCGATCACGCGGGTCGTGGCCGGCTGCGTGGCGCGCAGTGCATCGACGATGCTGTGCGCACTCAGCTCCGCCAGCGTGGCCTGCACATCCGCGGCCGACTCGTCGCCGCGCAGGCGCGCCCGCAGCCAGCCCAGATGGAACTGGTCGCGGCCGCTGCTCTTCGGTGGCGGCAGTGCCAGCCAGGGTTCGGCGAGGCAGCGTTCCAGCAGAGCCGGCAGCACGCGGCCGCTCGCAGCCCAGGTGCCGCCGGCGTCGTAGGCGCGTCCCGTGTGCTCGAGGCACCAGGCATCCAGCAAGCCGTTCGCCGGGCCGGTATCGAAGCCGCGCACCGGGCCGCTCTTCGGCAGCAGGGTGAGGTTGCCGATGCCGCCGAGGTTCAGCACCGCGCGCGTCTCGCGCGCATCGCCCAGCACCGCGGCGTGGAAGGCCGGCATCAGCGGCGCGCCCTCGCCGCCGGCGGCCACGTCGCGGCGGCGGAAGTCGGCCACCACGTCGATGCCGGTGCGCTCGGCGATCACGTTCGGGTCGCCCACCTGCAGGGTGAAGCGGTGCGGCGGCCGCGGCCGGTGGCGCAGGGTCTGGCCGTGCGAGCCGATCGCGCGCACCGTGGTGATGTCGATGCCGGCACCGGCCGCCAGTGCCAGCGCGGCGGCGGCGAAGGCTTCACCGACCGCCGTGTCGAGCGCGCAGAACTCGTCGAGGTCGAGCCGGGCGTCGACTTGCGACACCCGCAGGATGGTGCTCCTGAGCGCGGTGTCGTAGGCGATCGTGCGCGCAGCCAGCACCTCGATTCGCGGCGCTGCACCATCGACGTTCGCGTTGCCGGTGTCGCGGTCGTCGGGCGCGGCAGTGCCGGCCCTCAGCAGCGCCGCGTCGATGCCATCGGCACTGGTGCCCGAGATCAGGCCGATGAAGAGCGGCACGCGGTCAGCGCGCCGCGAGCTGGAAGCCTTCGACGCGCTTCAGCTGTGCCAGCGCCGGCGCGGTGGCGCGGCGGAACTCGGCCAGTACCGGGCCGGTCAGCGGCTCGGGCTTCGGCATCGTCACTGTCAGCGGATTGCGATGCACGCCGTTGACGCGGAATTCGTAGTGCAGGTGCGGGCCGGTGGCCATGCCGCTGGCGCCGACGAAGCCGATCGTCGTGCCCTGGCGCACGCGCTGGCCAACCCGGTACGGGCCCAGCCGCGACATGTGCGCGTACAGCGTGGTGATGCCGTTGCCGTGGTCGAGCACCACGGTGCGGCCGTAGCCGCCCTGCCAGCCGGCGAACCTCACCCGACCGTCGCCGGCCGCGAAGATCGGCGTGCCCACCGGCGCGGCGTAATCCACGCCGTTGTGCATGCGCATGCGACCAAGGATCGGATGTCGGCGTGCACCGAAGCCCGAGGTGAGCCGGGCGAATTCGATCGGCGTACGCATGAAGCTCTTGCGCAGCGGGCGGCCTTCGAGATCGAAGAACTCGGCCTTGCCGTCGCGCTCGAAGCGCACGGCGGTGAAGGTTCTGCCCTGGTTGACGAAGTTCACCGCGACCACGCCGCCGTCGCGCACGCGCTCGCCCTCGCGCCACAGCTCCTCGTAGACGATCTGGAAGGTGTCGCCCGCGCGGATGTCCTGCGCGAAGTCGATGTCGAACTGCAACGCCCTCACCATGTCGTTCATCACGCCCTGGCCCAGTCCGGCCTTGGCGCCGTCGGCGAACAGAGACGACGTGATGCTGCCTCCGGCCACCATCACGCGGCGCTCGAACGGCCGTTCGATCAGCTCGCGCTCGATGCCGTCCTCCGAAACCGCCAGCCTCACGCGCTGCGTATCGCCGTGGTCGAAGCGCAGGCCCTTGAGCTCGCCATCGGCGCCGATTTCGAAGGCCAGCTCGCTGCCCACCTGCAGCCGCGAGGCCATCTGCTGGGCTTCCGGCACCTCGAGCACGCGATGCATGGTGCTGGCCGGCAGGCCGAGATCGGCGAACAGGCTGCCGAGCGTCTGGCCCGAGGCGACACGCACGGTCTGCCAATCGCTGCGCGGCGCGAGCGCTGCTGGCGCGGGCGGAGGCGGCAGCGCGATCGCGTGCGTCACGGTGCTCGGGGTGGCGCGCGCGCTCATGGCACCGTCGAGGGCCGGCACGATCGAGCCCAGACTCAACGCCAGCGCACCGGCGATGGCAAGCAGGAGGGCGCGCGGCGCCTGCGGCGCGAAACGATGGCGGTGGGACAAGGCGCGACTCCGGGCGGCAAGACGACGGTAAGGTACCCAGACCTCAAAACCATCGTCAAACCCTTGAGCCGCTTGGATTTTTTGGGGCGCAGCATTTAACCTGAGGTTAACGTCGCGGCCGTCTCCCGGGTGCGGCCTCGTCCTTCCAACGTCCACAAGCCCCTCCATGACCGCCACCGACTCAGGCCTCGCGCAGCTCGCGCGGGGTGCCGAAGAGATCATCAAGCGCGACGACCTCGAAGCCCGCTTGCGCCTTGGCCGCCCGCTGCGCATCAAGGCCGGCTTCGACCCCACCGCGCCCGACCTGCACCTCGGCCACACCGTGCTGCTCAACAAGATGCGGCAATTCCAGGACCTCGGGCACCAGGTCATCTTCCTGATCGGCGACTTCACCGGGATGATCGGCGATCCGTCCGGCAAGAGCGCGACGCGCAAGCCGCTGACGCGCGAGGACGTGCGGGCCAATGCCCAGACCTACGCCGACCAGGTCTTCAAGGTGCTTGACCGCTCGAAGACCGAGGTCCGCTTCAACAGCGAGTGGTTCGGGGCGATGACCGCCGCCGACATGATCAAGCTGGCCGGCCAGCTCACTGTGGCGCGCATGCTCGAGCGCGACGACTTCGCCAAGCGCTACGCCGCGCAGCAGTCGATCTCGATCCACGAGTTCCTCTACCCGCTGGTGCAGGGCTACGACTCCGTGGCGTTGCAGGCCGACGTCGAGCTCGGCGGCACCGATCAGACCTTCAACCTGCTGATGGGCCGCGGCCTGCAGGAACACCACGGGCAGGCGCCGCAGGTGGTGATGACGATGCCGCTGCTCGAAGGCCTCGACGGTGTGGCCAAGATGAGCAAGTCGCTCGGCAACTACATCGGCATCAATGAGCCCGCGATCGACATCGTCACCAAGACGATGAAGATCGGCGACGCGCTGATGTGGCGCTGGATCGAGCTGCTCAGCTTCGAGATCTCGCTGGCCGAGCTCGCCACGCTGCAGAACGACGTCGCCGCGGGCGCGCTGCACCCGCGCGATCTGAAGCTCAGGCTCGCGCGTGAACTGGCGGCGCGCTTCCAGGGTGCGGCCGAGGCGGAAAAAGCGGTCGCCGGCTGGCAGGCGGTGGTGACCGGTGCGGGCGACACCTCGCAGCTGCCGCTCACCAAGCTCGTCGTGCCCGCCGAAGGCCTGCGCATCGCCGCGCTGCTGACCCAGGCCGGGCTCACGCCCAGCAATTCCGAGGCGACGCGCAAGCTCAGGGAGCGCTCGGTGCGCATCAATGGCGAGGTGTTCGAGGATGCGCAGCGCAGCTTCCCGCCGGGATTCGAGGCGGTGCTGCAGGTCGGCAAGCGCGCGTTCGCCCGCGTTCGCCTTCTCGGCGCCTGATCGGGCGCCGCAGCACCCCGTGGCGGCATGGCGCGCTTCGCGCGCCGCCCATTCAGGTTTCCACCCGTTCCCGCCGCGATCTCCGCCCTGAAGCTGAACGCGTGCGGCCGTTTCGGTCACGCCTTCGATGAAGGGCTTGCGACGAGTGCGCCGACTTCCTATAGTTCGCGCCC
>DMHI01000026.1 GCA_003449515.1 Lysobacteraceae bacterium
TGGCGACCAGACGTGTGCTCTTCCGATCTTATTCAGACACGTACTTCGACGATGCGTGGGTGGCGGCGCAGGGCCACGAGCTCGGCCCGCACGCGGCCGCGGTGGCCGCGATCGTCAGTGGCGGGCGCTTCGACCTGCCCGTGGACGTGGCCGGCTGAGCGCGTCACCCACCGCCCGACAGCCCTTCCACAATCCCGCCCTTTGTCAGCGCCAGCGGATCGAGCGCCTTCGCCAGCACCTCGCGGTTGAGCCCGGTCTCCTCCACCGCCACGTCGAGGATCGGCCGCCCGCTGGCGTAGGCCTTCTTCGCGATCATGGCGGCCTTCTCGTAACCGATCAGCGGGTTCAGCGCCGTCACCAGAATCGGATTGCGCGCCAGCGCCTGCTGCAGGCGGTCCTCGCGCACGGTGAACCCGGCGATCACGCGGTCGGCGAGCAGCCGAGCGGCATTGGCGCTGAGTTCGATCGACCACAGCAGGTTGTGGGCGATCACCGGCAGCATCACGTTGAGCTGGAAATTGCCGGACTGGCCAGCGATGCTGATTGTTGTGTGCGCGCCCATCACCTGCGCAGCCACCATCGCGACGGCCTCGGGGATCACCGGGTTCACCTTGCCCGGCATGATCGAGCTGCCCGGCTGCAGCGCCGGCAGTTCGATCTCGCCCAAGCCCGCGAGTGGGCCGGAGTTCATCCAGCGCAGGTCGTTGCTGATCTTCATCAGCGCGACGGCGAGCGCGTTGAGCTGGCCGGAAAGCGCCACCGCGCCGTCCTGCGCGGCGATGCCCTCGAAGGGATTGGCAGCCGGTTTGAAAGGCGCATCGGCGAGGCGCGCGAGCTCGGCGCAGGCGCGTTCCGCGAAGTGCGGATGCGCATTGATGCCGGTGCCCACCGCCGTGCCGCCCAGCGGCAGCGCGTGCAGCCGACGCTCGGCGTCCTTCAGGCGTTCTTCCGCATGGCCGATCTGACTGGCCCACGCGAACAGCTCCTGCCCGAGCGTGAGCGGCATCGCGTCCATCAGGTGCGTGCGGCCGGTCTTCACCGTAGCGATGTGCTCGTGCGCGCGCCGGGCGATGGTCTCGCGCAGGTGCTCGTGCGCGGGCAGCAGGTGCTCGCGCACCGCCAGCACCGCGCCCACCTGGATCGCGGTCGGCACCACGTCGTTCGAGCTCTGCCCGAGATTGACGTGGTCGTTGGGATGCACTCGAACACCACCCAGCGAAAAGGCAACGCTGGCGATGACCTCGTTCGCGTTCATGTTGCTCGAGGTGCCCGAGCCGGTCTGGAACACGTCCACCGGGAACTCGGCATCGAACTCGCCAGCGGCCACTTTCAGCGCCGCGTCGCGGATGCCCTCGGCACGGCGCGCGTCGAGCAGGCCGAGCCCGGCGTTGGCCTCGGCCGCCGCCGCCTTGATCAGCCCGATCGCGCGAAGGAAACCGCGCGGCATGCGCCAGCCGGAGATCGGGAAATTCTCGACCGCGCGTTGCGTCTGCGCGCCCCAGAGGGCTGAAGCCGGCACGGCGAGCTCGCCCATGCTGTCGCGTTCGGTGCGGGTGGCGCCGGCCATGGAGCTCTCCTCGGTTTTGGGGGCGGGCCCAGCTTAGCCCGGTAGAATGGCGGGCTTCCGCGGCTCCGCCCGCCTGAGCTTCTGCGCCCCGCCATGTCCCACGCCCTCACCGCCCTTTCCCCGCTCGACGGCCGCTACGCCGGCAAGGTCGACGCGCTGCGCCCGATCTTCTCCGAGTACGGCCTGATCCGCGCCCGCGTCTGCGTGGAGATCGCGTGGCTGCTGGCGCTGTCCGCAGAAGAAGGCGTGCCCGAGCTGCCGCCGTTCTCGGAGGCCGCGGCCTCGCTGCTGCAGCGCCTCGCCGACGGCTTTTCGGTGGAGGACGCCGCGCGCGTCAAGGCGATCGAGCGCACGACCAACCACGACGTCAAGGCGGTCGAGTATTTCCTGAAAGAGAAGCTCGCCGAGAGCGACGAGCTGAAAGCCGCACTCGAGTTCGTGCACTTCGCCTGCACCTCCGAGGACATCAACAACCTCAGCTACGCGCTGATGCTGAAGCAGGCCCGCGACGAGGTGCTGCTGCCCCAGCTCGATGCGCTCATCGAGACGCTGAAGAATCTGGCCTACGAGTACGCCGACGAGCCGATGCTCTCGCGCACCCACGGCCAGACCGCCAGCCCGACCACGCTGGGCAAGGAGCTGGCCAATGTGGTGGCGCGTCTGAAGCGCCAGCGCCAGCAGCTCAGCGACGTGCGGATCCTCGGCAAGATCAACGGCGCCGTGGGCAACTACAACGCCCACCTCTCGGCCTATCCGAACGTCGACTGGCCGCGCCTCGCGCAGGGCTTCGTCGAATCGCTGGGTCTGCACTTCAACGCCTACACCACGCAGATCGAGCCGCACGACTTCATCGCCGAGCTGGGCGACGTGCAGCGCCGCATCAACACCATCCTGATCGACTTCGCCCGCGACGTCTGGGGCTACATCTCGCTGGGCTACTTCAAGCAGGCGCTGAAGGACGGCGAGGTTGGCAGCTCGACCATGCCGCACAAGGTCAACCCGATCGACTTCGAGAACGCCGAAGGCAACTTCGGCATCGCCAATGCGCTGTTCGAGCACTTCGGTGCCAAGCTGCCGATCAGCCGCTGGCAGCGCGATCTCACCGACTCCACCGTGCTGCGCGCGCTGGGCACGGCCTGGGGCCACACGCTGGTGGCCTACGACGCGCTGAACCGCGGCATCGGCAAGCTGAAAGTGAACCCGGCGCGCCTCGCCGAGGACCTCGACGCCAGTTGGGAAGTGCTGGCCGAAGCCGTGCAGACGGTGATGCGCCGCTACGGCCTGCCGAATCCGTATGAGCAGCTCAAGACGCTGACGCGCGGCCAGGCCATCACGAAAGAATCGTTGCGTGAGTTCATCGCCGGCCTCGACCTGCCCGAGGAGCCGAAGCGCGCCCTGCTCGAGCTCACGCCCGGCACCTACACCGGCCGCGCCGAGTCGCTGGCGAAGACGGTCTGATCCGGCGATGTCCACCGGTGCACGAGGCCCCACCATGACGCGAAAGACCGCCGCCACGACGACGCTGCCGATCGAAATCGACGCCAGCGGCAAGGGTCCGCTCGGCATGCCCGCGGCCGACTTCCTGCGCGACTACTGGCAAAAGCGCCCGCTGCTGATCCGCAACGCCTTCCCCGGCTTCGAGAGCCCGATCAGCCCCGACGACCTCGGTGCGCTCTCACTTGAAGCCACGGCGCTCTCGCGGCTCATCCTCTGGGACCGCAAGAAAGACCGCTGGACGGTCGAGACCGGCCCGCTGCCCGAGGACCGCTTCGAGCGCGTGCCCGAGCGCGACTGGACCCTGCTGGTGCAGGACGTGGACAAATGGGACGCCGATGTTCGCGCGCTGGTGGAGGCCTTTCCGTTCCTGCCGCGCTGGCGCATCGACGACGTGATGATCAGCTTCGCCGTCGAAGGCGGCTCGGTCGGCGCGCACATCGACCAGTACGACGTCTTTCTGCTGCAGGGCCTCGGCCATCGCCAATGGCAGATCGACGCCAACCCGGAACAGGCGGTCGATTTTCGCGACGACGCGCCGATCAAGCTGCTGAAAACGTTCACGCCCAGCCACGAGTGGACGCTGGCGCCCGGCGACATGCTCTACCTGCCGCCCGGCCTCGGCCACCACGGCATCGCCCTGAACGCCTGTCTCACGCTCTCCCTCGGCATGCGCGCGCCGGCCAAGGCCGAACTGATCGAGGACTTCGCGCTGGACCTGGCGTCGCGCGCCGGCGAGAAGGATCGCTACACCGATCCCGACCTCGCCGTGCCGACGGATGCCTTCGAGATCGATGCCGCCGCGTTGGCGCGCGTCCGGCACACGCTGGGCCGCATGGCCGGCGACAGCGAAACCGACGACGCCCTGCTGCGCCGCTGGTTCGGCCGCTTCATCACCCGCTACCGCGCCTCCGGCGACATCAAGCCCCCGCGGCGGCCACCGACCCGAGCCGACTTCGATGCCGCCCTTGCCGGCGGCGGCGTGGTGCAGCGCCACCCGTTCTCGCGCGTGGCCTGGCTGCGCGAAGGCGAGACGAAAGCGATTTGGTTCGTCACCGGCAGCGACATCGAGGGTCTGCGCGCCACCGACGCCGCCCTGCTCTGCCGCCTCGACACGCTCGACGCCGCGGCGTGGTCGCGTCTCGACGAGCACGCCCGCAACGTGGTGGTCGCCCTCGCCGCGCTGGGCCATTACCGTGCGATCAAGCCCAAGGCCCCGAGGAAACCCCGATGACCTCGCCATTCAGCACCGAATTCCGCGTCGAGCCCGCCGACTACACCGTGGATTTCGCCGACCTGCGCGCCGTGCGCGAGCCGGTGTTCGTGGTCGAGCAGCAGGTACCGATCGAGGAGGAGTGGGACGATCTCGACCCGCAATGCCGCCACGTCATCGCCCGCGATGCCGAGAACCGCCCGATCGGCACCGGCCGGCTCACGCCGGAGCGCAAGATCGGCCGGATGGCGGTGCTCGCCGCGTGGCGCGGGCGCGGCGTCGGCGGTGCGATCCTCGAGGCACTGCTCGATCAGGCGCGTGCGCTGGGCTGGCCCGAAGTCTCGCTGCATTCGCAGAACCACGCGATCGCGTTCTACGCCGCCTTCGGCTTCGACCCGTTCGGCGACGAGTTCTCCGAGGCCGGCATCCCGCACCGGAAGATGCGCAAGCTGTTGGCCGCGCCCGACCCCGGCCGTCGCCAGCCTGCGGCGCCGACCGGCGAGGCCGCGCTGCGCGAGATCGGCAACGAGGCCGAGGTGCGCCCGCTGTCGGTCGAGGTGATCCGGCGCGCACGGCGCGAGATCCGCGTGTTCACCCGCGACCTCGAAGCCACCCTCTACGCCCACCCCGAGCTGATCGAGGCCTTCCGCGAGTTCGCCACCTCGGGCCGCGCGCCCGTCGTGCGCATCCTGGTCGTCGAACCCGAGCGCCTGCGCGGCGAAGGCCACGCCCTGTTGCCGCTGGTGCAGCGCCTGAGCTCGGTGTTCGCCCTGCGCACGCCGGTGGACCCCGAGGATCGCCAAGCCGCCGAAAGCTACCTCGTCGCCGACGAGACCGCGTGGGTGTTCCGTCCGCTGGCGACGCGCTTCGAAGGCAGCGGCTGCCTCGACGGCCCGGCGCGCGCGCGCCAGCTCGCACAGGCCTTCGACCGGCGCTGGGAGCGTGCCCGCGAGCTCGGCGAACTGCGGGCACTGGGGATCTGATCACCGCAGCGGCCCGCCGGCGGGCGTCAAACGGCCACGGGCGTGAGGAACAGGGCGTGCAGGCGCTCGCAGACCGGCCCGGCGGCCAGGCCGAGATCGCCGGCCTCGCGGATCACGTCGCGCAGGCGCGGCTCCAGTAGCCGTAGACGCTCTTCGGCCGTCAGGCCGGCGCCGCGCGCCTCGGCCACGACCATGCCGACGCCGCGGCGGCGCACCAGCACGCCCTCGGCCTCGAGCTGGCTGTAGGCGCGGCTCACCGTCATCGGGTTGACGGCGTGGTGCTCGGCCATCTCGCGCACCGAGGGCAGGCCCTCGCCCACCCGGATCTGGCCGGCGGCGACGAATCGGCGAACCTGCTCGACGATCTGGCGGTAGATCGGGTCGGGCGATGCAGGCGCGATGAGGAACACTGAGGCGTCCATGTGTATTAATAAACCAATACACTTGGCAGATGTCAAGCCCAAAATCGCTCGCCACCGTCTATACTCGCCCGCTATCCGCGCCGGCCCCGCCGGAACCCCATCCAATCAACGACTTGCATCGAGCCCCGCCACCGTGGCCAGCCTCCTCAAGACCTTCGCCCAGTCCTCGCAGCTCTCCGGTGGTAACGCCGCGTTCATCGAAGAGCTCTACGAGCAGTACCTCCGCGATCCGGGCTCGGTCGACGCGAAATGGAAGGCCTACTTCGACGGCTTCGGCGGCAACGCCGATGTGCCGCACTCCGATGCGATGGCCCGCGTGCAAGTCGCCGGCATGCTTGCGGCCAAGGGCCTTGGCGGCGGCGTCGACGAGGAGACCGCGAAGAAGCAGATGGCGGTCAGCAAATTGATCACCGCCTATCGGTCGCGCGGCCACCTCGGCGCCACGCTCGATCCGCTGGGCATGGCGGCCAAGCCCGAAGCGCCGGACCTCGAGCTCGAGTTCCACGGCCTGTCCAAGGCCGACCTCGACACCGAATACCCGATCAACACCTATTTCGGCGCGCCGAAGCTGAAGGTCAAGGATCTGCTCGCCAAGCTGCGCGCCACCTACTCGGGCCCGATCGGTGCCGAGTTCATGCACATCAGCGACGCCAAGCAGCGCCACTGGATGCAAGAGCGCCTCGAGAAGGCCGCCGGCACCTTCAGCTTCAGCGCCGAAGACAAGCGCCGCATCCTCGAACGCACGACGGCGGCCGAGGGCCTCGAACGCTACCTGCACACCAAGTACGTCGGCCAGAAGCGCTTCTCGCTGGAGGGCGGCGACGCGCTGATCCCGGCGATGGACGTGCTGGTGCGCCGCGCCGGCGCGAATGGCGTCAAGGACATGGTGATCGGCATGGCCCACCGTGGCCGCCTCAACGTGCTCGTGAACACGCTGGGCAAGCCGCCGTCCAAGCTGTTCGCCGAGTTCGAGGGCCGCTTCGAGCACCACGACGACCC
>DMHI01000014.1 GCA_003449515.1 Lysobacteraceae bacterium
CGCCGGACTTCCTCGCCGCGGCGGCGCGGGCGACACACACTTGGGCTCTCGCGTTCGTCGACCCGCCCTTTGCCGGCGGCCTGTGGGATGCGGCACTGGCCGCGCTGGCGCCCTGCCTCGCGCCAAGGGCGCATGTCTACGTCGAGGCTGCGGTCGACGCCACGCTCACCCCGCGGCCCGGATGGGCGCTGCACCGCGAACTCTCGACGCGCGAGGCGACGGCCCGGCTTTTCCGGGTCGCTGCGCCCTGAATTGCTACACTCCGGCAAGTCCACCACCGTGGCCCGGCATGTCGAACCGTCACCGCATCGCCCTGTACCCGGGCACCTTCGATCCCATCACCAATGGCCACGCCGATCTGGTGGCGCGCGCCGCGCCGATCTTCGAGCGGGTGATCGTCGGCGTGGCCGGCAGCACGGGCAAGAGTCCGGTGCTGGCGGTCGAACAGCGCGAGGCCCTGGCGCGCGAGGCGCTGGCCATCCATCCGAATGTCGAGGTGCGGGCCTTCTCCGGTCTGTTGGCCAACTTCGTGCGTGAATGCGGTGCCGGCGTGCTGCTGCGCGGCCTGCGCGCCGTGTCGGACTTCGAGTACGAGTTCCAGTTGGCCAGCATGAACCGCCATCTCATCCCCGAGGCCGAGACGCTGTTCCTCACGCCGGCCGAGCAGCACAGCTTCATTTCCTCGACGCTGGTGCGCGAAGTCGCCCGACTGGGCGGCGACGTGTCCGGCTTCGTACCGCCGGTTGTCGCCCGCGCCCTCGAAGCGCGCTTCCGCGGCGACTGAAACGCGCCATCGATCCACTCATCCCAAGGAGACGCCAATGACCCGCCATACCCTGCTCGCCGCCGCCGTGGCCGCGACCCTGATGCTCGCCGGCTGCCGGGCCCCCGCGGGCGACGAGGCGGCCGAGGCCGCCGCGCCGGCAGCGCTGACCGCGCCCACCACCGATGACGACGGCGCGTGGAAGGCCTATCTGGGCCAGGTGATCGGCCAGAACATGGACGGCATCACCGAGCGCACGTTCAACTACTACCTGCCGGCGGCCACCGACCCGGCCGAAGTCGACGGCCCCTATTCGCGCATGCTCGGCGATGTCCAGGCCGCCGTGCAGCGTGGCGTGCTGCCGGGCAACATGCTCAGCTTCAGCTCGCCCAACAGCACGATGATGGCCGACCTGATCGTCGCCGCCTTCGCCGCCGAGGGCGTGCAGGACACCGCCCTGAAGGGTTCGCGCGTGCTGTTCATCGGCGAGGCCAAGGATGAGTCGCGGGTGGCCCAGGCGGTGACGGCGACCGGCGCCGAGTTCCGCTTCGTCGAGAAGAAGTAAGCACCGAGGCCGCGGCGGGCGCTGCCCGTCCGCCACGGACCTGATGCCATGGCCCTGCGCATCCTCGAAACCTGCATCAACTGCGATGTCTGCGCGCCGGCCTGTCCGAATGGCGCGATCTCGCAGGGCGAGGTGATCTACGAGATCGCGCCGTCGAAGTGCACCGAATGCGTCGGCCACTTCGACGAGCCGCAGTGCATCGTCGTCTGCCCGGTCGAGTGCATCGAGCTCGATCCGGCGCAGCCTGAAACCAAGACCGAGCTGCAGGCCAAGTTCGAGGCGCTGCAGCGGGAGATGGCCTGAATGTCGTTCCGCACTCCGCTGGTTGCCGCCCTTCTCGCGTTTTCAGCCGGCCTTGCCGCGCCGCAGCCCTCGCACGCCCGGGAGGCGCCTCAACCGCCAGCCGCCGCGGAGGCGGGCGTTCCCGCCGGTGCGCGACCCGACGCTGCCGCCATCGCCAGCGCCAACGCGCAGGCCACCGATGTCGGCATGGCGGTGCTGCGCAAGGGCGGCAATGCCTTCGATGCGGCGGTGGCGGTGAGTGCGGCGCTGGGCCTCGTCGAGCCGGAAAGCTCGGGCATCGGCGGCGGCGGCTTCTTCCTGCTGCGCCGCGCCAGCGACGGCAAGACCGTGTTCGTCGACGGCCGCGAGCGCGCGCCGCTGGCCTCGACGCGCGACATGTTCATCGATCCGGCCACCGGCGAGCCGCGGCCGCGGCAGACCATCGACGGCCCGCTGGCGGCCGGCATCCCCGGCCTGCCGGCGGCCCTGGTGCACGTCTCGGAAAACTATGGCCGCCTGCCGCTGGCCGCTGCGCTGGCGCCGACCGTGCGGATGGCGCGCGAGGGCTGGATCTTCGGCGAGAAGAACCTGGCGATGATGGGCTGGCGCGAGGCTGCACTCGCCGCCGATCCCGGTGCCTCGGCCCTGCTGCTCGTCGACGGGAAGATGCCGGCGCTGGGCGCGCGGATGCGCAACCCCGATTACGCCGACGTGCTGGAGCGCCTTGGCCGCGAGGGTTTCGACGGCTTCTATCGCGGCGAGATCGCCCAGCGCCTCGTTGACGGCGTGCGCGCCGCTGGCGGCATCTGGACGCTCGACGACCTCGCGCAGTACCGCGTGGTCGAGCGCGAGCCGCTCGTGTTCCAGCACCGCGGCGCGACGATCGTCACCGCGCCGCCACCGTCGTCGGGCGGCGTGGCGCTGGCGCAGACCCTGCAGATCCTCGATGGCTTCGACGCGGCCGATCGTCCCGAGCTCGACCGCCTGCACCTGCGCATCGAGGCGATGCGCCGCGCCTACCGCGATCGCGCCGTGCACTTGGGCGACCCTGATTTCGTCGACGTGCCGGTGGCCCTGCTCACGCACCCGGCCTATGCCGCCGGCCTGCGCGCCGGCATCCACCCGCAGAAGGCCACGCCGAGCGACCTGCTGCCGGGCGTGAGCGTGGTCGAGCGCCCCGACACCACGCACTTCTCGATCATCGATGCCGAGGGCAACCTCGCCGCGGTCACGCAGACGGTGAACCTGCCCTACGGCAACGCCATGGTGATCGCGGGCACCGGCTTCCTGCTCAACAACGAGATGGACGATTTCGCCATCAAGGCCGGCGTGCCGAACGCCTTCGGCCTCGTCGGCGACGATGCCAACGCCATCGCACCGGGCAAGCGCCCGCTCTCGTCGATGACGCCCACCTTCGTGCTTGGCGACGATCGCGTGGCGGTGATCGGCACTCCGGGCGGCAGCCGCATCATCAGCATGGTGATCCAGGGCGTGCTGGCGCTCGATGCCGGCGCCTCGGCGCTGGAGATGGTGACACAGCCGCGCGTGCACCATCAGTACCTGCCCGATCAGGTCTCGATCGAGCCGGGGGCGCTGTCGCCCGAGTTGCGCGCCGGTCTGAAGGCGCGCGGCCACGCGATCAAGGAAGAGCCGCGTCCGTGGGGAAATATGCAGGTTGTCGTCTGGCGGCTTGACGACGGCGAGGTGGAGGCCGGCGCCGATCCGCGCTGGAAGAACGTGGGCAAGGGCAGCACCGGAGAAGGGGGCATCTTCCGATGAACGCGATCGCGCACGGGCAGCCGATGGCTGCGACACGCGGGGTGCGGCTGTGGTCGGTGCTTGGCAATTCGCAGCGCCTCGATGGTGGCGCGATGTTCGGCAACGTGCCGCGTGCGCTGTGGTCGAAGTGGATCGCGCCCGACGAGCAGCACCGCATTCCGCTGGCCTGCCGCGCGCTGCTCGCCACTGGCCTCGGCGGCAAGACCGTGCTGTTCGAAACCGGCATCGGCACCTTCTTCGATCCGAAGATGCGCGAGCGCTTCGGTGTGGTCGAGGCGAACCATGTGCTGCTGGAATCGCTGGCCGATATCGGCGTCACGCATGAGGATGTCGACGTGGTGGTGCTCTCGCACCTGCATTTCGACCACGCCGGTGGCCTGTTGGCCCCGTGGGCGGAGGGCGAGCCGCCGCGCCTGCTGTTCCCGAATGCGACCTTCCTCGTCAGTGCGGCGCACTGGGCGCGGGCGAAGCAGCCGCATCCGCGCGACCGCGCCAGCTTCATCCCGGAGCTCGCGGGCCTGCTCGAAGCCTCGGGCCGCCTCGAGGTGGTCGATGGCGATGTCAGTGCCGCACTCGGCCATGCGGTGCGCTTCCACCACAGCGACGGTCACACCGTCGGGCTCATGCTGGCCGAGATCGTCGGCGAGGGCGGGCGTGGCGGGGTGGTGTTCTGTGCCGACCTGATCCCCGGTCGTCCGTGGGTGCACCTGCCGGTGACGATGGGCTACGACCGTTCGCCGGAGTTGCTGATCGACGAGAAGCGTGGCTTTCTCGACGACATGCTGTCGCGCGACGTGCGGCTGTTCTTCACCCATGACCACGGCTGTGCGCTGGCGCGCGTTGCGCGCGATGCCAGTGGCCGCTACGGCACGGCCGCCGAGCACGCGGCGCTGGTCGACACGGCGCTGGCCGAAACGCCACGGATGGCCTGAACACGGCAGCCGCGCCGGAACACCGCAACCATTTCCCCCGTTTCGCAAGGAGTCCGCCATGCGTCGTTTTCTGCCCGTTGTCGCCGCTGTCGCTGCGTTGTGCGCGGCGCTGCCCGTTGCCGCCGCCACCTACGGCCAGCCGATGCCCGCGGGCGATGCGCGCCCGATCGCGACGGTGATGGCCGATGCCGCAGCGAACGCCGGCGAGCCGGTGAAGGTGCAAGGCCGCATCGCGCAGGTGTGCCAGAAGACCGGCTGCTGGCTGATGCTCGACAACCGCGGACAGGGTGTCCGCGTGCGCACCAAACACGCCTTCTTCGTGCCGAAGGACGCCAGCGGCACCGCCACGGTGCACGGTCGCCTCGATCCGGTCGAGATGACGCCGGAGCAGGCCGCGCACTACGCCGAGGATGGCGTCGCGCCGGAGGGGGCGCGTGAGTGGCAGATCGTCGCGACGTCGATCGCGATCCTGCCTGCCGCACCGCAAGGACCGCGCTGATGCTGACCGGCCTGTACGCGGCGCTGTGCGCGCTGCTGGTGTTCGTGCTGTCGCTGCGCATCGCCCTCCTGCGGCGGCGGTTGCGCATCGGCATCGGTGATGGTGGCGATGCGGGGCTCGCTCGCGCGATCCGCGCGCAGGCCAACGCCATCGAATACGTGCCCCTGGCGCTGGTGATGCTGCTGATCGCCGAGAACAACGGTGCCGCCGCGGCCTTCGTTCACGCCTGCGGCAGCGGGCTGCTGCTGGCGCGTGTGTTGCACGCCGTCGGCCTCTCGGCTTCGGCGGGTGTCAGCTTCGGGCGCTTCTGGGGCATCCTGCTGACCTGGGCGATCCTGCTGGTGATCGGCGCGCAACTGCTGTGGGGCTACGTCGCGGCGATGCACGCGCTCTGACACGTCGGCGCCGGGGCAGGCTCAGGCGCCGCCCCAGTCGCCCCGGAGCACGGCCGCCAGCGCATCGGCATCGACCGCCAGTGGATCGGCGTGGGCGGGCTTCGCCAGCAGCGCCGCGAACGCGGCCGGCAGCGCTGGCGTGCGCGTCAGCAGCGGCCCGACAACATCGAGAAACTTGCCCGCGTGTGCCGTCGCGGCCACCGCCCAGTCGCGGGTGTCGCCTGACGAGCGCAGGTCGTCGAGCACGGCGAGGCCGCAGGCCGTATGCGGGCAGGGGGCGGTGCCGTGGCGGTCCTCGGCGGCAGCCACGGTGGCTCTGATGCGCGCGTCGTCGATGCGCTGCACGCGGATCAGCGCCCGTGCCGCCGCCTCGTCGCCGCCGGCCAGCCACAGCAGGCGCTCGATGTTGCTCGGCGCACCAACGTCCATCGCATTGGCGAGCGTGGGAATCGCGTCGCGGCCGCGGTAGGGCGCGCCGGCGAAGAATTCGGCGAGCGTCGGATTCGCGTTCGTCGCCAGCACCACCTCGCCGATCGGCAGGCCCATCGCGCGGGCGATCAGCGCGGCCACGGCGTTGCCGAGGTTGCCGCTCGGGATGATGAAATTCAGTGCGCGGCCGTGGCGACGCTGGAAGCGCAGCGCATGCATCGCGTAGTAGCCCATCTGCGGCAGCAGCCGGCCGAGGCTGATCGAGTTCGCGGTGAGCAGCGGCACCTTGGCGCGCAGGCCGTCGTCGGCGAGCGCCTGCTTCGCCAGCCGTTGGCAGTCGTCGAAGCTGCCGGCCACGCGCAGCGCACGCACGTTGCCGCCGAAGGCCCCCAGGCTGTGCGCCTGCGCCGGCGAGACCTTGCCGTCGGGGTAGAGGATCAGCACGCGAAAAGCCTCACGGCCGTGGAAGGCCGCACCCACCGCCGCGCCGGTGTCGCCGGAGGTGGCGACAAGGACCGTTTGTGTGGGCGAGGCGGACGGCATCGCCACGCCATGCGCCGATCGCTGTTGCGCGTGAAGCGCCGCGAGCGAGGCCGCGAGGAAGCGCGCCGCGAGGTCCTTGAACGCCGCCGTGGGGCCGTGGAACAGCTCGAGCAGGTGGTCGTTGCCGCCCTTCAGCGGCACCAGCGGCATCTCGAAGTTCGCGGCCTCGGCGCACAGCGCGTCGAGTTGGCTGGCGAGGACATCGTTGCCGAGCAGGGGCCGCAGCAGGGCGGCCAGGGTGTCGGCGAGGCGGCCATCGGGAATCGCTTTGAGGTCGTCGGCGCTGATGCGCGGCAGGCGCTCGGGCACGTAGAGGCCGCCATCGGGGGCGAGGCCAGCGCCGAGTGCGGTGCTGAAGGGCAGGGCCGGCGCGGCCCCACGGGTGGAGACGAAACGCATCGGTTCAGTCCTTGGATGCGATGAGCCCCGCGGCCGGACCGGCGACGGGCGAGACGAGGATGGAGGCCGGGTGGCCGGCGTCAGCGAAGGCGCGCTGCATCGCGAGGCCACCGGCTTCTGCCGCTGTGCGCCCGCGGAACCACGCGAACACACCGGGGCCGGCGCCGGAGATGCTGCTGCCCAGCGCGCCGGCATCGAGTGCCGCCTGCTTCACCGTTTCGAATCCCGGTATCAGCGCGGCGCGCCGCGGTTCCACCAGTGCATCAACCAGGCCGCGGCGGATCAACGCTTCGTCATCGCGTTCGAGGCCGAGCAGGAGTGCCGCGAGGTGATGCGTCTGCCGCACGATCGGCTGGATCGCGAAGGGCTCGGCGAGTGCGGCGCGGGCGACGCGGGTTTCCAGCACAACGGCCGGATGCACCACCGCCGCGTACAGCCACGTCGGCGCGTGCAGGCGGACCGGCAACACACCGTCGCCGTGGAACGCCGCCACCAGCCCACCGAGCAGCGACGGCGCGATGTTGTCGCCGTGCCGGCTGCCGCTGGCCACCGCTTCGCCGTCGAGCGCGAACGGGTACAGCGCATCCGCCGACAGCGGCGCGTCGAGCAGCGCGTTCGCGGCAACCACCGCCGCCACCGCCGACGCCGCCGAGCCGCCAAGGCCGGAGCCGAGCGGGATGCCTTTTCGAAGCCGCACCGCGAAGCCGAACGGCAGATTCAACGCCTCGCGCATCGCGATCAGCGCCGCGCCGGCGGTGTTGTCGGCCGCGCGCGCGGGCAGCGCGGTGACGACGCCTTCGATCGCCTCGATGCGGACTTCCGGCGCGTCGATGCGCCGCACCGTGGCTTCATCGCGCCAGCCCTCGACGCTGTGGCCGAGCAGGTCGAAGCCGGACGCGAGGTTCGCGCTGCTGGCCGGGGCGAAGGCGGTGGCTTCGACGCGCGATGCGCGGCTCGCACGCGACGCGTGGAGCGACGCGCTCCCCACCGTCACAGCTTCGCCCCGAGGTGCGCGGCGATGGCGAGGATGTCGCCGAACACGCCGGCGGCAGTCACGTCGGGGCCGGCACCCGGGCCTTTCACCACCAGTGGGCGCGTGTGGTAGCGCGCGGTGTGGAAGGCGAACAGGTTGTCGGTGCCCTGTGCGGATGCCGCCGGATGCGTCGATTCCACCGCTCGCAAGGCCACGCTCGCGCGGCCGCTGGCGTCGACTTCGGCAAGGTAGCGCAGCACCTTGCCTTCCGCTTTCGCCGCGGCGAGCCGCTCGGCCATCGGCGCGTCGAACTCGCCAAGGCGCTGCAGGAACTCGGGCAGCGGTACGTCGCGAAGCTGCGCCGGTACGAGATTCTCGACATCGACCTGATCGAGCGACAGCGCCCAGCCGGCTTCGCGGGCAAGGATCACTGCTTTTCGCGCCACGTCGGTGCCGCTCAAGTCGTCGCGCGGGTCGGGCTCGGTGTAGCCGGCGGCGCGCGCTTCCGATAGCAGCTCCGAGAATGGCCTTGATCCGTCGTAGTGGTTGAACAGCCACGCCAGCGTGCCGGAGAACAGCCCGGCGATGCGGCGCGGCACGTCGCCGGTGTCGATCAGGTTGCGCAGCGTCATCACCACCGGCAGGCCGGCGCCCACGGTGGCCTCGTAGCGGAAGCGTGCGCCGGTTTTTGCGCCCGTGGTGTGCAGCGCGGCGAGCCGTGCCGCATCGCCGCTGCCGGCGTGCTTCGACGGTGTCACCACGTGGATGCCCTGTGCCAGCCAGCCCTCGTAGCGTTCGGCCATGTCGGCGCGGCCCGAGCAGTCGACGATCAGCGCATGCGGAATGTGCTCGCTCTTGACGTGCTTGGCGAAGGCGTCCAGATCGAGCGCCTCGCCACGCTCAAGATCGAGCGAGGTCAGCGTCGTTTCCGAGCGCAGCATCTTCCGCGAGTTGGCGACCACACGGATGCGCAGGTCGAGCTGGCGCTCGCGTTTGAGCCGCGGCTGCGCTTCGAGGATCTGCCGCAACAGCGCACCGCCGACGTTGCCGGGGCCGATCAGGCCGATCGATACCGTCTGCCGCGACAGCCAGAACGCCGTATGCGCGACGCGCAGCGCGCGCTCGGCGTCGGCCTCGCGGATCGCCAGCGAGACATTGCGCTCGCTCGACCCCTGCGCGATGGCGCGCAGGCTGATGCCGGCCTTGGCGATCGCGCCGGACAGCCGCGCGACGATGCCGGGCGTGCCGATCATGCCGTCGCCGACCGCCGCCAGCACGGCGAGGTCATGCTCGAGCGCGATGCCCTGGACGTGGCCGCCGGCGATCTCCTCACTGAACTCGGCGCGCGCGGCATCGAGGCCGGTCTGCGCCTGTTCGCGGCGCACCAGCGCACAGATCGAATGCTCGCTCGAGGCCTGGGTGATCATCACCACCGAGACCTCGGCGCGATGCAGGGCGGCGAAGAAGCGCTCGGCGCTGCCCGGCACGCCCATCAGGCCGGAGCCCTGCAGCTCGAGCGCCGCCAAGCCGCGCACCAGCGAGAGTCCCTTCACCGGGTTCGACGACGGCGCCGGGTTCGCCACCACGCGCGTGCCGGGCTTGTCCGGCTGGCGCACGTCGCGCACGTTCAGCGCGATGCCGGCCGCCATCGCCGGCGCCAGCGACTGCGGATGCAGGGCCTTGGTGCCGAAGTAGGCCAGTTCCATCGCCTCCGCGTAGCTCAGCTCGCGCAGCACCACGGCTTCCGGTTCAAGCCGCGGATCGGCCGACATCAGTCCGTCGACTTCTTTCCAGATCGTCAGCTCAGCAGCCTTGAACAGCGCGGCGAACAGCGCGGCCGAGTAGTCGCTGCCGTTGCGGCCCAGCGTCGTTGTCGTGCCATCGCCCAAGCGTGCGAGGAAGCCGGTGGCGATCAGGTTCGGTTGCGGATGCGCGCGGCGCCACGCGGCCAGTGCCTCGCGTGTGGCCGCGTCGTCGAGTCGTGCGCCGAGCTCGCCATGCGTCACGACGAGCAGCTCGCGGGCGTCCAGCCAAGCCCAGTCCTTGCCAAGGAGTGCGGCGAGAATCCGGCTCGACCACACCTCGCCGGCGCCACTGATGCGCGCGGCCTGTCCGCTGTCCGGCTTGCCGGCGCGCAGGTGCGCGAGGTCGTCGTCGAGCTGGGCGATGTCGCGGTCGAGCAGATCGCCGGCGAGCCCCAGGGGTGCCAGCAAGGCCCGGTGCGAGGCGAGCAGGAAGGGCAGGTCGGCGTGGTCGCGTCCGGCCCTCGCACTCGCCAGCGCCGCGACGAGGCGATCGGTGGTGCCGAACGTGGCGGACACCACCGCAAGCTGCGGCCGCGGTGCGCCGGCTTTCAGCAGGCCCGCAGCGCGACGGAAACCGGCGGCGTCGGCAAGCGCCGCACCGCCGAACTTGTGGGCGTCGGGCGCGAGCGACGCCGAGCGGTGTGCGTCGGCGGGGGCGTCAGAGAGGGTGGCAGCATCCAAGGGGGCGACTCCTGTTCGGAGGCCGGTCCTGGATGGGGAATGCCCGCGTCCGTGACCGGCGCGGGGTGGTGGATCAGTTCGGCCACCCCGGCCCTTGGAAGGTGCCGGTCGTGGTGGTGAAACCCGCGACCGGCACGCGAATACCGATAACGCCGCCGAGGGCGGTCGACGTATCGGTGAGCGTGGGCAGGTTGGGGCGCATGACCGCACTTGAACCCGCGGCCCTTGCACTTGTCAAGGCGGGGTCAGGCGGTTTCGTCTGAAACCACGCGATTGCGACCGCCCTGCTTCGCCCGATACATCGCCGCGTCGGCGCGCGCGAGCAGGGCGGGGAAGTCGGGATCGGCGGCGCGCATCTGCACCACGCCGAGCGAGGCGGTGACGCGCAGGCCGGGCACCACGTCGTCGAGGTCGATGCCTTCGATACCGGCGCGCAATCGCTCGGCCGCCTGCATCGCGGTGGCGATATCGGTAGCGGGCAGCAGGGCGGCGAATTCCTCGCCGCCGATCCGGCCCACGATGTCGACGCGCCGCAGGCTTCGCTCGCACTCGGCGGCGACGCGCTTGAGCACGGCATCGCCAGCGGCGTGGCCATGGCCGTCGTTGATCGCCTTGAAGTGGTCGACATCGATGGCCAGCACCGAAAGCAGGGTCGAGGACTGGCGCGCGTCGTCGAAGGCGAGTCGGCCGGCATCAAGCAGGGCGCGGCGGTTCGGCACCGCGGTGAGCGCATCGGTGCTGGCGAGCGTACGCATGCGGCGAACGAGGCGGCCCTGGCGTAGCGCCAGGCCGGCCAGGGCGAGCAGTAGCAGGCCGGCGAGCACGATCGCGGCGGTCTGCCAGCGGCGGATGCTCTGGAGCGAAGCGATCTCGTCGAGCCTCGCCTGCGTGCGCGCGCGCAGCTCGGCGTTCTCGATCTCGCGGCGGCGCGCATCGAACTGCTCCCGCATCAGTTCGGTGCGCTGGGCGCTGCGGCGGGTGTGGTCGGCCGCTTGCAGGGCCACCAGCTCGCGCCAGTCGCGCGCCTCCTCCTTATGGCGGCCGAGCGCCGCGAGCGCAGCGGCACGGACGGGTAGTGCCATGGCGAGGTAGCGCGCGTTGTCCTCGGCGCGCCACCGCGCGATCGCGCGCTCGATCGCCACCAGCGCCTCGGCCGGTCGATCCAGCGCGGACAGCGCCTGCCCGCGAACGAGATCGGCGGTGGCCTCGTCGGGCTGCTCTTCGGCCTGTTCGAACGCCTGCAACGCCTCGTCGAGCCGCGCCAGCGCGCGTTGCGGATCGCCGTGCAAGGCATCGATGCCGGCCAGTCCGAGGTGGGCGTAGGCACAGTCGAGCGGCGAATCGTTCGCCAGGCAGAGCCTGAGCACCTCGCCGAACGCGCGCCGCGCCAGCTCCGGCCGTGCGGTCTCGTCGTAGAGGTAGCCGAGCTGCATGTACGCGTTGATGGCGTATCCCCACTCGCTGGCGATTGCCGGATCCCCCAGCGACTCGAGGAGTACCGCCTCGGCCTGGGCGTGGTCGCCGATCCGCCGGTAGGTGATCCCGGCAAACTGGAGCTTGAGTGCGGCGAATGCGCTTTTGTTGGCGCGCGCGAAGGCGTCCTGCGCGGCCAGCGCATCGATCAGTGCCTTGGCGAATTCGCCCTGCATCGAGAAGGCTTCGGCGCGCAGGAACAGCACCTGACCGAGGACCGCGTCATCGCCGCTTTCGCGCGCCGCCTGCACCGCGCCGCTCATCGTCTCGATCTGCGGGCCGATGGCACCGTGCTCGGGCAGGTGCACGGCGCGGCAGGCATACGCGAGCGCCAGTGCCAGTGGATCACCGTCCTGCGCGCTTTCCCGTTCGATCAGCGCATTGGCCCGATCGAGGCCGACGGCTGGCGATGCCGTGGCATCGATGCAGGCCAGTCCGGCAAGGCGTCGTCGTCGCATGGCGTCGTCGGCCGGCAGCAGGCCCTCCAGTCGCGCCAGCGTGCTGGCGACCGCATCGGGGCTGGTGCCAGCGCCCCTCAGGAAAGCCTCGCGTAGACCGTCGTCGAACGCCGATGCGGCATCGGTCGCCGTGGCGGGCGCTGCGCCCAGCGCCAGCGCGACGGTGACGGCCAGACCCTGCCACCACGCGCTGCCGGTCGCGCTGCGACCGGATGGAAACGGCGCGGCGATGGTCGTGGGCATGAGCCGAACCAGCGCCGCGGGCGACGCCTCAGGCCGCCTCGGCGGTGGCGATGCGCGGGCCGTGCAGCAGGGCCTGGCGCACCGCGTCGACGATCAGGTCCGCTTCGTCCGGGCCGATCGCGAACACCGGGGTGAAGCGCAGCGAGTTGAGGCCGCCGTGGATCACGTTCACGCCGCGCTCGCGGATGTGCTCCTCGGTGCTGCCGGTGCCGTAGCACTTGTAGTGCG
>DMHI01000112.1 GCA_003449515.1 Lysobacteraceae bacterium
ACGCTGACGAACACCCTGCTCGGCCGCGAGAAGATGAAGACGGCGCAAGTGCGCGAGACCGATTCGCGCGGCCGCCACACCACCACCTCGCGCGTGCTGATCCCGCTGCCGCAGGGCGGCTGCCTGATCGACACGCCGGGCATGCGCGAGTTGAAACTCGTGGGCGAGGAGGACCTGGCCGACAAGGTGTTCGAGGACATCGAGGCCCTGGCCGAGCATTGCCGCTTTCGCGACTGCGCGCACTTGAACGAGCCCGGCTGCGCGGTGCAGGCGGCGCTCGAGGCGGGCGAGCTTGACGAGGCGCGCTGGGCGCATTACGTGAAGCTGCGTGACGAGCGCGACGCCGCCGCGACCACGCTCGCGGCCCGGCGCCAGGAGGCGCGGCAGGCGCCCAAGGGCGCGCGGCCCCGGCCCGGTGGCAAGGACAAGTACGGGCGGCGGTGAGCGGCTTCCGCGCCGTCAGTCCTCGTCGCCGGACAGCACGCGCTTCTGCATCGCGTCAAGGTAGGCGTCGGCTTCGGCGGTGGAGCTGAAGATCTCCGAGAACGGCACCGCCTTCACCAGATCGAAGACCTTGCGGATCTGCGGCTGCGGATTCGCCACCAGCACCTTGCCGCCGCGGGCGGCGAGCGTCTTGCGGGCGCGGAACACGGTGCGCAGGCCGGCCGAGCTGATGTAGTCGAGGTCGGAGAGGTCGAGCACCAGCAGGCTCACCGCGGTGTCGCCGAGCACCGGCTCGAGTGCGGCGTCGGCGTGCTGGTAGGTGTGGGTGTCGAGGTGGCCGCCGAGGCGGCAGGTGCGCTTGGCACCGCTGCCCTCGATGGCGATGCGCAGATCGTCGCTCATGATGGTGGATTCCTTGGAAGCACGAGGGTGAGTCGGTTTCTGTGGTCCTCGCGCCGGTAATCGGCATCGAGGCTGAGGGTCTTGATCAAGTGGACGCCCAAGCCGCCGATCGGACGGTCGGGATCGTCGGCGTCGAGTTCGAGGTCGGGGCGGTCGAGTGGATTGAAGGCCACACCATCATCGACGATCGACAGCGTGAGGGTGCGTTCGCTGAATGCGAGGTCGACGCTGCAGTCGCTGGCACCACCGTGGTCGAGGGCGTTCGCCAGCAACTCCTCGAGCACGAGGCGCACATCCGCCTGCCCTTCGGCGTCGATGCCGTGGCCGTCGAGGCAGTCGTCGATGGCGCGATGCAGGGCTCGCAGGCCGCCGGGCCAGATCGAGAAATGCAGGGGATCGCTGCCGGGGCGCTCCGGCGCCACCAGGCCGACGGCCAGCACGGTGAGGTCATCGGCCGGTTCCGCCCCGGCGGCAAAGGCCTCGACCGCGGCGACCACGTCGGCGATGCGCTGGGCGGCGCTGCGGCCGGGACGCGCCAGCACCTCGCGCAGTCGCGTTTCGCCGAACAGCGCGCCGGCGCGGCAGCGCGCCTCGGTCACGCCATCGGTGAAGCAGAACAGCGTGTCGCCGGGCGCGAGCATGCCGGCGTAGCCCTCGCCATAGGCATCGGGGTCGATGCCGAGCGGCGCGCCGGTATCCATCCCGAACAACTCCACGCGACCATCCGCCCGCACGATGAGGGGCGGCTCGTGGCCGGCGCTGGCCAGCTCGAACAGGCCGGTGTGCGGATCGATCAGCCCGCACAGCGCGGTGGCGAACATGCAGCTCTCGTTGCCTTCCGCCAGCCGTGGCGCCGCGCGGGCCAGCATCAGCGCCGGGGCATCGGTGTTGCGTGCGGTGGCCTCGAGCACCGCCACCGTGCGCGCCATGAACAGGGCCGCCGGCACCCCCTTGTCGCTGATGTCGCCGATGCCGAACCACAGCATCCCGTCCTCGCGCGGGTGGAAGGCGTAGAAGTCGCCGCCCACGCTTTTCGCCGGCTTCAGCGCGGCATGGATCTCGAGGTGGCCTTCAGCCACGTTCACGGCGGTCGACGCCGGCAGCATCGACTGCTGCAGGTCGTGCGCGAGCCGCAGCTCGCTGTCGAGCTTCTGCTGCTCCTGGGCGAGCCGCTGGGCATTGGCCATCTGCTGGCGCAGCGCGGCGTCGGCGGCATCGAGTGCGCGGGCGAGCTGGCCGACCTCGTCGGCGCGCGCGCGCAGGGCCGGCGGCAGCGCGAAGCCGTCCTGCGCCAGCCGCTGCGCCGCCGCCCCGAGTTGCACCAGCGGCCGGGTCAGGCCACGCGCCAGCGCGTTGCCGAACAGCGCCAGCAGCGCGATCACCACGAGCGTGGCACCGACGAAGCGCCAGGTCGCCTGTCGCACCGGTGCCAGCGCCACCGCGTCGTCCACGGCGATGGCCACGCCCCAGTCGTTGCCGAGGGCGATCCGTGCGCCGCGGCGCGCGTCCGGCATCGCCCGCAGCCTCACGGCATCACCGTCGGCTGCGGGCAGCGCCAGCGCGGGGGCCAGCAGTTCGTCGCGCTCGGCGTTCGAGGGCGGCGGTGTGCCGATCGACAGCCAGGCAGAATCGCCGATCCAGTGCCCGCCCTTGTGCAGCGCAGCGCGCAGGCGTGGATCGCCGCGCACCGGCGCAAGCACAGCGTGGAAGCGGTCGATGGGCACGTCGAGGCTGATGCGGCCGGACGCCGCGCCGCCGTCGGTGGCCGCCAGCGGCTGGTGCAGCGTGACCATCCAGCGCCGGCCGGCGGTTTCGTTGAAGTAGGGCGCCGACCAGTGCGGCGCAGCGGCGACGGCGATCGTCGGGAACGAGCCCGCCGCGGCGGGCCCGATGGCGCCGACGGGCCTGCTGATCGCCGCACCACGCCCGTCCTCGCGGGCATACACCGCCCAGGTGCGGCCCGGATCCGCCGACGCCTGCAGCGCCAGCAGCCCGCCGGCCACCTGCGGATCGCTGAGCACGGTGGCTTCAAGCAGGGCGATCCGCCGCGCCTGATCAGCCTCGGCCACGGCCTGGGCACGGGCCAGCGTCGCGGCGCTCACTTCCACCGCCTGCAGCAAGGCGCGTGTCTCGGCCGCCGCACGCCGAAGCTCGCGCAGCGCGGCGGCCTCGGCATCGGCCAGCGTGCGGCGCTCGGCCAGGGCATGCAGCGTCAGCCCGCCCGCCGTTGCGGCCAGTGCGCCGAGCACACCGAACCACGCGGCGATGCGCGTTTTCAGGCTGTGACGCCAGCCGGGTGACGCTGCGGACACGGCGGGCGGGCGTGAGGAGGGGGCGGGCATGGCTGCCTAGGCTGCGTCGGCGCGGTACCGGGGGTCAACGGCGGCGGTGCACGGGCGTATGCTCGATCACGGAAACGCCGCTCAGGGAAAGGAGACGCCGCCGATGGCGCCACGCGCCGCGTACGACCGCTGGGCCCAGCTCGATGCTCGCCTCGTGCGTGCTTCGCGCCGGCTGCGCCTGCTGCAGGCGGTGAGCTGGACGTCTCCGGTCCAACGCGAGTTCCTCGAGCGGTGGCGCCGCGGTGTGCGGCGTCTTCCCGAGCCCGACTACCTGCCCGAAGACCACACCGAGGTGCGCGCCGAGCTGCGCGCGATCGCCCAGGCCTGCGACCGGGACGATCCCCTCGGCCTCTACCTGCGGCGCACGGCGGAGAGCTGGCACACCGCTGCGCTGCTGCTCGAGGGCGTGGGTACCGCCGCCGTCACCGAGCACTCGATCCGCCTGTTCGGGCGTCCCGGCGATCCCTTGCCCGGCGGTACGGTGTCGGGCATCGACGCCGCCATGCATTTTGTCGGCATCGCCGACCAGCTCGACGCCGAGCTGCGCGCGATCGATGCCGACGAGGATGCCGTCGCCGCGGCGCTGGTGCGCGAGCGCCTGCAACAGGACATGGACGCCTTCTTCGGGCCAGGCAAGGTGAGCGTCGAACTCGACCCCGACCTGATCGCCAAGGCCGCCGCCGGACCCACCCGCATCCGTCTGCGCGCCGGTGCCGCCTTCAGCCAGTACGACATCCACCAACTGCGCGAGCACGAGGCCTTCGTGCATACGCTCACCGCGCTCAATGGCCGCGAACAGCCGCATTTCACCTCGCTGGCGCTCACCTCGCCGCGCATCATCGCCACCCAGGAGGGTCTTGCCACCTTCGCCGAGCTGATCACCGGGCACATCGACATCGAGCGCATGAAACGCATCAGCCTGCGCATCCTCGCCATCGACATGGCCCTGCGCGGCGCCGATTTCATCGACGTGTTCCGCTTCTTCCTCGACGCCGGCCAGCGCGAGCTGGAGAGTTTCACCTCGGCGGCGCGCATCTTCCGCGGCGTGCCGGTGACTGGCGGCGCGGCCTTCACCAAGGACGGCGTCTACCTCGCCGGGCTGGTGCGCGTGCACACGTTCTTCCGCTGGTGCCTGCGGCAGAAGAAGCTGGCGCTCACGCACCGTCTCTTCGCCGGGAAGATGACGCTCGAGGACGTGTTCGATCTTGCGCCGGCATTCGAAATCGGTGCCATCGCGCCGCCGCGCCATCTGCCGCCCTGGGCGAAGCGCGCCAACGGCCTTGCCGGGATCCTCGCCTTCTCGCTGTTTGCCAACACCATCCGGCTCGACCGGGTCGACATCGAACGGCTCGATGCGGTGCCGATGCTGTTCGGCGTCGATGAGCCGAGGGCGCGCGAGGACGGGCGTCAGCCGGTGTAGAGCGGGCGCACCGGGCGTTCGGCCACCGGCCCGAGCAGCCGGTGCCGGGTCCAGAACGTCATCGCGGCGTCGAGCACGGCGTCGGGCGCTTCGAGTTGCGGGTAGTGGCCGATGGCGGGCAGTTCGAACAGGTCGTCGCTGCCGAACAGCTCGCGCCAGCGCTCGGCCGCGTGTGCGCCGGAGACCGGATCGGCGCTGCCATTGATCAGCGCCATCGGCATGGCGACGCGCTCCATCGCGCCCACCCAGCGCGCGCGGTGCTTCTTGCGCTCGGCCATGTAGCGGATCAGTCGCGGCAGGGCGAGGTGGCCGGCGTCGTGGCGCAGCAGGGCCCACAGGCCATCGACGATGCGCGGATCGGGCGGTGTCTGCGCGCCGAAGATGGCACGCAGGTTGGCAGCGAAACGCTGCTTGCTGCTCATTCGCGCCACCAGCGGGCCGAGGACCGGCAGCGCCAGCAGCCGCTGCATCGGCCGCGGGCGGTGCAGCTCGGGGAACAGGCCGCCGTTCAAGAACAGCACCGAGCGCAGCGCCGGCCGCGGCTTGCGCTTGTCGAGCTGGCGCGCGAGCAGCTCCTGCGCGACGGTGTCGCCGTAATCGTGGGCGAGCACGTGGTAGTCCCACGCCGATTCGCGGCGCAGCAGCCATTCGCACAGTTCGGCCTGCTCGGCGATGCTGTAGCGATGGCCGCGCGGCTTGGCCGAATCGCCGAAGCCCAGCAGGTCGAGCGTGAGCAGCGAGAAGTGCTGCGACAGCGGCTCCCACAGTGGCGCCCAGTCCCAGCTCGCCGAGGGGAAGCCGTGGATCAGCAGCAGCAGCGGCAGGCGCGGCTCGACCTGCCGACGCACGAACAGCGGCCCGAGCGGCGTGGACACGCGCTCGCCGCCCTCGCGCCAGTCACGCAGCTCGTAGAACGACACCGGGCTCAGTCCACCGCCACCGAGGCGGCGTGTTCGCGCGTGGCCTCGAAGCGCACGTCCTTGGCGCGCTCCTGCGCCAGCTGCAGGTTCACGCGCGAGGGTGCCAGGTAGACGAGGTGCCCGGCGGCATCGACGCCGAGGTTCATCGCGTTCTTCTCGCGGAAGGCCTCGAGCGTCTTGTCGTCCTTCGCGTACACCCAGCGCGCGGTCTGCACTTGCACCGGCTCGAAGCTGGCATCCACGCCGTACTCGTCCTTCAGCCGGTAGGCCACAACGTCGAACTGCAGGGTGCCGACGGCGCCGAGGATCAGATCGTTGCTCATCAGCGGGCGGAAGAACTGCGTGGCGCCTTCTTCCGACAGCTGGGCCAGGCCCTTCTGCAGCTGCTTGAGCTTGAGCGGGTCGCGTAGGCGGGCGCGCCGGAACAGCTCCGGCGCGAAGTTCGGGATGCCGGTGAAGTTCAGCGGCTCGCCTTCGCTGAAGCTGTCGCCGATGGTGATGGTGCCGTGGTTGTGGATGCCGATGACATCGCCCGGCCAGGCCTCGGCGGCAATCTCGCGGTCGCTGGCCATGAAGGTCAGCGCGTTGGCGAGCTTCACTTCCTTGCCGGTGCGCGGCTGCAGCACCTTCATGCCGGCGGTGAAGCGGCCCGAGCAGATGCGCATGAAGGCCACGCGGTCGCGGTGCTGCGGGTCCATGTTGGCCTGGATCTTGAAGACGAAGCCGGTGAGCTTTTCTTCTTCCGGCTGCACGTCGCGCGTGGTGGTGGCGCGCGCCTTTGGCGATGGCGCGTGCTCGACGAAGAAGTCGAGCAGCAGCTGCACGCCGAAATTGTTGACCGCCGAGCCGAAAAACACCGGCGTTTGTTTTCCCTGCTTGTAGCTGTCGGCATCGAACGCATGCGACGCGCCCTGCACGAGTTCGAGCTCGTCGCGTAGTTCGGCCAGCGCGGCAGCACCGAGGCGGCGCTCCAGTTCCGGGTCGTCGAGTTTCAGGATGGTGGAATCCTGGCGGGTGAAGTTCTTGCCGGGCTCGAACAGGTG
>DMHI01000010.1 GCA_003449515.1 Lysobacteraceae bacterium
CACGGCATGAAGAGCCTGGTGATGGGGCGCTTCGTCGGTGCCATCCGCCCGTTCATTCCGGCCATCGCCGGCATGGTGCGGATGCCGGCGCAGAAGTACGCGGCGGCAACGGCTCTGGCTGCCGTGCTGTGGGCACTGGCCTTCCTCGCGCCGGGCTGGCTGTTCGGCGCGTCGCTCGACCTGGTGGCCGCGGTGGCCGGCCGGCTGGCGATCGTGATCGGGCTGGTGCTGGTGCTGGTGGCGGCGCAGTGGGCGGTGGTGCTCTACACGTGGCGCTGGTTCGCGCCGCGCGCGCATGGCCTGCTGGTGCGCCTGCTCGACTGGTCGCACCGGCATCCGGTGATCGGGCGTTATTCCGAAGCACTGATCGACCCGAACCAGCGCGAATCGCCATCGCTGCTGCTGCTCGCCATCGCGCTGGTGTTCGCCGGCTGGGGCTTCTTCCAACTGCTGGCCTCCGTAGGTGCCGGGCAGGCGCCCTCGGGACTCGACCTCGCGGTGCATCAGGCGATGTTCGGGCTGCGGCATCCGATTGCCGATCCGGTGATGGGTTTCCTCGCAACCCTCGGCGATCTCGTGGTGCTGGGGCCCGCGGTGGCGGTGGTCGCCGCCTGGCTGTTCTGGCGTCGGCGGCACATCGCCGCCTGGCACTGGATCGCCGCACCGGCCTTTGCGCTGGTGCTCGGCGCGGCGCTGGGCTGGCTGATCGACCTGCCGAAGCCGCCGGCGGCGACGGCGGTACCCGGGTTCTCGTTCCCGTCGCAGTCGGTGATGCTCGCCACCGTCGTGTATGGCTTCTTCGCCGTGCTGGTGGCGCGCGAGATGCCGGGCCGCCGGCGCGTCTGGCCGTACGTGGTGGCGGCGGTGCTGGTCGCGCTGCTGGGCTTCTCGCGGCTCTATCTCGGCGCGCACTGGCTCTCCGACGTACTGGCCGGGGCCAGCCTCGGCCTGCTGTGGATCACCGCCCTCGGTATCGCCTACCGGCGGCGTGTGGTGCGCTCGTTCTGGGTCCGGCCGATGGCCGCGCTCTTCTTCGGCTGCGTGGTGCTGGTCGGTGGCTGGCACGCCGCGCGATCGAGCGAACGGCTGGTGGCCGCCTTCGACCCGCCGGTGGAGCGGCAGCGCATCGACGAGGACCGCTGGCTGGCCGGCGACCCGGCGCTGGGTCTGCCACTGCGCCGCAACGAGCTGCGCAGCCGCGATGCCTGGCCGCTCGATGTGCAATACGCTGGCCACCTGCCGGTGCTGGTGGGCCAGCTGCTTGCGCAAGGCTGGACCCCTCTGCCGCAGAGCGACTGGCGCGGGCTGCTGATGATGCTCGACGAGGACGCCACCGAATCGACACTGCCGATCATGCCGTCGACGCACGAAGGCCACGCCGAAGCGGTGCTGCTGGCACGCGTGGGCGCGACGCCGGACGAGCGTTGGGTGCTGCGGCTGTGGCCAGCGCCGTACGCCATCGGCGAACACGACACCCCGCTGTGGGTGGGCACGGCGCAGACCCTGCGCTTCGCCCAGCGTGGCGACGGCTTCGTGCGCTACTGGGCGGTGCAGCCGGACGATGCAGCGGCACGCCGCCGGCTGGTGGCCGATGCGGCCCCCCTGATCGCCGGCAGCGACCCGGCCCTGCTGCGACTGCGCGCACCGCAGCCCGTCACCGCCTCGCGCTGACCACCGCGATGCGGCGCGCAGGCGGCGCGCAGGCGGGGCGCAGGCGGCGCAGGCTCAGGCCAACTGCGGCAGCCAGCGCAGCAGGGCGTCGAGGCGTCGGGCCGGCTCGTCCTCTTCGAGCAGGTGCAGGCGCTGGTCGGTATCGAGCGGCAGCAGTTCGGCAAGCCGGTACGACACCCAGTCGGCGTCATCGAAGCTCGCACCCTCGGCATAGGCATGCGGGCCACCAGCCCGCTCGAGCATCCGCCTGAGCAGATCGACGGGGAAGCCATGCTGGGGCAGTACGCGCTTTCGCGGGCCGCGCGCGATCCAGCGCACTTCCGCCATCACGAGGCCATCGGCCTGGGTCGAGGTGCTGACCACACTGAAGCGGCGCTCACCCTCGACCGCGATGCCGAGCACGCCGCCGGCCTGCACCGTGTAATCGACGATGCGCGCCTCGGTGCCGATCTCGGCCGGCAGCGCCGGACCGCCCACCTCGGGCCCATCGACGATCAGGCAAACGCCGAAGCTCTCGCCGCGACGCGCGCAACGCTTGACCATGTCGAGGTAGCGCGGCTCGAACACGCGCAGCGCGAGCACACCGCCGGGCATCAGCACGGTGCGCAGTGGAAACAGCGGTAGCGGATGGGTGGGGCTGGCGGCGGTCATGGGCGAGCGGGCGGGAGTGCGAACGGTCGGAGCATGGCCGCCACTGGCGGCGCGGGCCGTGATCCAACGCTCATCCCCGGCGATACGGATGCCGGGTCGTCGATTCTGCGATGCCGGCGTCAGTTCCGGTCGCAACCAAAGAAGCGTGGCGACAAGACCTTGCGCTTGAGTTTTCGCTCGAATCAGCAAAATCCGCCAGCAAGGTGTTGACAGCAGGGAAAGCCCGTGTTCTTGTCGGGGCCATGAACGCCACCGCGCCCAACACTGCTGCGCTCGCCACCCCGGCCCTTCCGGCCGCGGTGTTCGATGTCGCGCTCGGCGCGCTCGTCATCGTCGTCGTCCTTCTTATTCCCATCGCCACCGGTGCGGGATCGACGTGACCTAGAAACAGCGCAGAACAAGGTCCGAAACGAAAACCCCGCACCGGCAACGGTGCGGGGTTTCGCGTTTCAGGGCCGCAACAACGCCCCGCCCCGAACCCCTGAGCCCGAATCGCCATGAACTCCGACCAGATCAAATCCGGCCCTTCCCGCGCTCCCGCCCGGGCGATGCTGCGTGCCACCGGCCTCACCGACGCCGACATCGCCAAGCCACTGGTTGGCGTGGTGCATACGTGGTCGGACATCTCGCCGTGCAACCTGACCCTGCGCGAGCTTGCGGGCCATGTGCGCGAGGGCGTCAAGGCCGCGGGCGGCACGCCGGTGGAGTTCAACACCATCGCCGTCACCGATGGCATCGCGATGGGCACCACGGGCATGCGCGCCTCGCTGCCTTCGCGCGAGGTGATCGCCGATTCGATCGAACTGGCCGTGACCGGGCACTGCCTCGACGCGGTGGTGGTGCTGGTGGGCTGCGACAAGACCATCCCCGCCGCGGCGATGGCGCTGGGCCGCATGGACCTCCCCGGCGTGGTGCTCTACGGCGGCACGATCCAGCCGGGCTTCTGCAACGCGAAGAAGATCACCGTGCAGGAGGTCTTCGAGGCGGTCGGCGCGCACGCGGCCGGCCACATCGACGACGCCGAGCTGGGCGAGATCGAACGCCGCGCCTGCCCGGGTGCCGGCGCCTGCGGCGGCCAGTTCACCGCCAACACCATGGCCATGGTGCTGACCACGCTGGGCCTGTCGCCCGTGGGCCTGAACGATATCCCGGCCACCGACCCGGAGAAGCGCACGGCCGCGTTCCGATGTGGCGCCTTCGTGATGGATGCCCTGCGCGCCGGCCGCCGGCCGCGACAGACGATCACCCTCGAGGCCCTGCGCAATGCCGCCATCACCGTGGCGGCGACGGCGGGCTCGACCAATGCCGTGCTGCACCTGCTGGCCATCGCCCACGAAGCCGGCGTGAACTTCCCGCTGGAGGAGTTCGAAGCCGCCTCGCGCACGCCCGTCATCGCCGACCTGAAGCCCGGTGGCCGCTTCACTGCGGTCGAGCTGCACGCCGCCGGTGGCACCGCGCGCGTGCTGGCCGAACTGCGCGCTGACGGCCGCATCACCGACACAGCGACGATGAGCGGCGAGACCCTGTTCGCGGCGGTCGACGCCGCGCTGGCGAACCCGCCACCCAGCGGTGACATCACGCCCGCCGAGGTGGTGCCGGGCATCAAAGCGCCGCTGAAGCCGCACGGTGGTTTCTCGGTGCTGTACGGCAACCTCGCGCCCGAGGGCTGCATCTGCAAGCTGCCGGCCAAGCATCGTCGCCATGAAGGCCCGGCGCGCGTGTTCGATTCCGAGGACGCCGCCTTCGCCGCCGTGCAGGCGCGCGCCATCCAGCCCGGCGACGTGGTGGTGATCCGCTTCGAAGGCCCCGCCGGCGGCCCCGGCATGCGCGAGATGCTGGCCGTGACCGCCGCGCTGGTGGGTCAGGGCCTCGGCAACGACGTGGCGCTGATCACCGACGGCCGCTTCAGCGGCGCCACGCACGGCTTCATGGTCGGCCACATCAGCCCCGAGGCCGCGCGCGGCGGCCCGCTGGCGCAACTGCGCGAGGGCGACCGCGTGCTGATCGACGTCGACGCCCGCGAGATCAGCACCAGCGCCGACCTCGCCGCGCGCGAGTCCGCCCGCATCGAACCGCGCGTGCGTCACGGCGCGCTGGCCAAGTACGCCCGCCACGTCGCTTCGGCCAGCCGCGGCGCGGTGACCACCGGCTAGCCCCGACCCACCGACACGCTGCGCACTCGCCCTCGCGTTCCTCTCTCCCCAGCTCTTCCCCTCGTTTCCCGACTTCGCCACCCACGACTCCAAGGAATCCGCCATGATCGCCATCACCACGCCCGCCGCGCTGGAACACCGCACCGTTGCCGTCATCGGCTACGGCAGCCAGGGCACCGCCCACGCCAAGAACCTGCGCGACTCCGGCGTGCGCGTCATCGTCGGCCTGCGCGCCGGCGGCCCCACCGAAGCGAAAGCGAAAGCCGACGGCTTCGAAGTGCGCGAGCCCGCCGACGCGGTGCGCGCCGCCGACGTGGTCGCCGTGCTGACGCCGGACATGGTGCAGCCGCAGCTCTACCAGCAGCACATCGCGCCGAACCTGAAGGCCGGCGCCTGCCTGCTGTTCGCCCACGGCTTCAACGTGCATTACGGCCAGATCAACCCGCGCCACGATATCGACGTGGTGCTGGTCGCACCGAAGGGCCCGGGTGCCTTGGTGCGCCGCGAGTTCGAGATCGGCCGCGGCGTGCCGAGCGTCTACGCCGTGCACCAGGAGCAGAGCGGCGAGGCCGAGACCATCGCGCTGGCTTACTGCGCCGGCATCGGCGGCGGGCGCGCGCAGCCGATCAAAACCACCTTCAAGGAGGAAACCGAGACCGACCTGTTCGGCGAGCAGGCCGTGCTGTGCGGCGGCGCGACGAAGCTGGTGATGGCCGGTTGGGAAACGCTGGTGGAAGCCGGCTACCAGCCGGGGATCGCCTACTACGACAGGCTGCACGAGCTGAAGCTGATCGTCGATCTGCTC
>DMHI01000148.1 GCA_003449515.1 Lysobacteraceae bacterium
GGCGACAACGCGCCGATGGCCTACGTCGAGCTGGTGGATCGCCCGCGCGCCACCGCGGCCGTCGACGCCGAGTAAGCGTCATCGCGCATCGGCAGTGAAAGCGAAACCCCGGCTCGCGCCGGGGTTTTTCGTTGCGCCTGATCGAAGGCGATTCCGGGGAACTGGCCGCACCCTCGGCGGTCATAGCACAATCGAGTCCGCCCTTCCCGCGCCGTGCCCTCTTGAACGCCAATCCCTTCGCCTGGTCCTTCCGCGTGCAGATGCTGTTCGGCTTCGGCGTCTGCGCCGCGCTGCTCGCCTTCGCGCTGTATGTCGAGCACGGCATGTTCATGCTGCCGTGTCCGCTGTGCATGCTGCAGCGCTTCTTCTTCGCCGCCATGGGCGTTCTGGGCCTCGTGGCGGCGCTGCACAACCCCGCCGGCCGGCTCGGGCGCGCGCTGTACGGCGTGGCGATCGCGCTGATGGCGGGGCTGGGCGCCAGCATCGCGGCGAGGCATGTGTGGCTGCAGATGCAGCCGCTCGAAGCCTTGCCGAGTTGCGGCGCGATGGGTCTCGGCTACATGTGGGAGTCGCTGGGGCCCATCGACGCCCTCGCGCAGGCGCTGGCCGGTTCGGCCGATTGCGCCAAGATCGATTGGAGCCTGCTCGGCTTCTCGATGCCGGCCTGGACCCTGCTGTGCTTCGTCCTGCTCGGCATCGGCGCACTGGTGGCGGGGCTGCGGCGCCGCGGCTGAGTCATGAGCTCATGAAGTTGCGAACGTAATGGAGTCGCGACTCGAATTCTCGCGTGGCATAGTCTTTGGCCAACCCCAAAGAGAACACCGATGAACGCGCAGGATCGCTCCGTCACCCCCGTCAACGCGGCCACGGGTTGGACGCGTTCGTCGTGGCGGACGAAGCCGGCCCTCCAGCAGCCCAGCTATCCCGATACGGCCGCACTCGAGGCGGTCGGTCGTGAGCTCGAAGCCCTGCCGCCACTCGTCACGTCGTGGGAGGTGCTGGCCCTGCGCCGGCAGATCGCCGAGGCCGAGGCCGGCAAACGCTTCATCCTGCAGGGTGGCGATTGCGCCGAGAGCTTCGCCGACTGCGAGAGCGGGCAGATCTCGAACCGCCTGAAGGTGCTGCTGCAGATGAGCGTGGTGCTGGTGCACGGCCTGCGCCTGCCGGTGGTGCGTATCGGCCGCTTCGCCGGCCAGTACGCCAAGCCGCGCTCGGCCGACCTCGAAGAGCGCGATGGCGTGACGCTGCCGAGCTACCGCGGTGATTTCATCAACGCGCCGGAGTTCACGCCGGAAGCGCGGATCCCCGACCCGCGCCGCATGGTGAAGGGCCACGCCCGCTCGGCGATGACGATGAACTTCGTGCGTGCGCTGATCGACGGCGGCTTCGCCGACCTGCATCACCCGGAGTACTGGGATCTCGGCTGGGTGGCGCGTTCGCCGCTGGCCGAGGAGTACCGGAAGATGGTCAACGGCATCGGCGATGCCGTGCGCTTCATGGAGACGGTGACGGGTGGGGCGATCGACAACCTCAACCGCGTCGATTTCTACACCTCGCACGAAGCCCTGCTGCTGCCCTACGAGGAAGCGCAGACGCGCCAGGTGCCGCGCCAGTGGGGCTGGTTCAACTTGAGCACGCACTTTCCGTGGATCGGCATGCGCACCGCGCAGCTCGACGGCGCGCACACCGAGTATTTCCGCGGCATCCGCAACCCGATCGGCATCAAGCTGGGGCCGTCGGTGACGCCGGACCAAGCCCTGCGCCTGGCCGATGTGCTGAACCCGGACAACGAAGCCGGCCGCCTCGTCTACATCCACCGCATGGGCGCCGGCAAGGTGCTGGAGAAGCTGCCGCCGCTGCTGGAAGCGATGAAGCGCGAGGGTCGCCGCGTGGCCTGGATGTGCGATCCGATGCACGGCAACACCGAGACGGCGGCGAACGGCTACAAGACTCGCCGCTTCGACAACATCCGCGCGGAAGTGGAGCAGGCCTTCGAAGCCCACGCCGCTGCCGGCACGCGGCTTGCCGGCGTCCACCTGGAACTGACCGGGGAGAACGTCACCGAGTGCACCGGTGGTGCGCGCGAACTGGCCGATGCCGACCTCGCCCGCGACTACCGCACCACGGTCGATCCGCGCTTGAACTACGAGCAGTCGCTGGAGATCGCGATGCTGATCGTGCGCAAGCAGGGCCAGATCGCCGCGCCGGCGACGCTCTGACGCGGTGCCGACGGCGTGGTCTCGCGTGATAGACGGTGCCACGCCCGACCGCTGACGTTCACGGGTTGCACTCCGGGCAGTGCCCTGCATCCGCCGTGGTGCGGCCATCGCCACGCGGCTGGGTGACGCGGCAGGCGCAGGCGCTGCAGCCGTGCACTTCCGCCCGCACGAGATCGGTGGGGGTGCCGCAGAGCTCGCAGGGCAGGCCGGCGTCCACGTGGATGCGGCCGAAACCGGGAACGCCGCAGTCCGGGCAGGGTGTGGCCAGCCGGTCGCGCAGCGCTTCGCCGAGCGAGGCGATGACGCGCAGGCGCGTCGGATTCATGTGCGCGCGCAGGTCGGCTTCGACGCGGGCGAGGCCGTCGGCCGATGCCGCGGCCATGCGCTCGACGGCATCAAGGACGGCGGCTGCGGTTGAGAGTCCCTTGGCCACGGGCATTCGGACAGCCGGCACCGGATCGGTCGCGCGGGGTGCCGTGCCTGTGCCCGCCCCGGCATCGGTTTCGGCGGCGGTGGCGGTCTCGGCGCGAGGGGCGGACGGGAGCCACCGGTTGGGCTTCACCAGTGCGGCGTGCGTGGGCAGGCCGACCGCCGCGAGCAGGGGCTCGAGGCGGGCCATCAGGTCTTCCCCGGGCGCGATGGGCTTCGACACCCAGTTGGTGTCGTGGCCAAAGTGTTCGATGACGATCACCTGCCCATGCACGTCGTCAACGAAGGCGAGCAGCTCCTCGTGCCGCGGCAAGAAGCCGAGCAGGGGATCCGGGCCGAAGCTGCCCTCGGTGGCGATGCCGAGCGCGCAGCCGCTCATCGCCATACCGCGACGCGCTTTCTCGACGACCACCTCGCGCGCGCTGCCGGGCCGCTCGACGTCGCCGGCGAAGGTGCCGAGCGCGTCGGTATCGAGCGGCACCGCTTCGAGCATCAGCCCGAGCGGCCCCAAGGCCGGGGCGAGCGCCTCGGCCTTGCCGTGCAGGGTCGCCACCGCGACGCGCTGGCCGCGATAGCGTTCGATCATTCGCCCTGCGCCTGCGAGTAGCCGCGCACGCCGTCGAAGGTGTAAAGGTTCTCGGTCTTCACTGAATCGAAACCGGCATCAGCGATCCGCATCAGCAAGCGCGAGACGGCCTGGCCGTCGACCGTCTCGCCGCGTGCCGGGAAGCGGCAGCGCCAGTGGTCGGTGCGCAGGGTTTGCGGGTTGCCGTTCGGATAGACCTTGACGCCGCGGTTGGTGATGAGTGCCAGGCGGAAATCGTCACCGGCGAGGGCTTCGAGGGCGGTGCCCAGTTCGTTCGGGTCGCGGGTCTCGGTGTCCCAGTTCACGAACACATCGACGCCGACCAGCGCCTTCT
>DMHI01000249.1 GCA_003449515.1 Lysobacteraceae bacterium
AAATCCGGCAGCGTCGGATACGCACCGCGCCTCGGCGTCCACACGCGCAGCTGGTAGACGTAGCTCAGCACCTGCGCCACGGCCTGGTAGAGCTTCACCGGGATCTCGCGCCCGAGTTCGGCCCGTGCGTGCAGCACACGCGCGAGCGGCGGCGCTTCGACGATGGCGACCCGGTGCGCGTTCGCGATCTTGCGGATGTTCAGCGCGACCTCGTCCACGCCTTTCGCAACGACAATCGGCGCCTGCGCCTTCTTCGGGTCGTACTTCAGCGCCACCGCGTAGTGCGTGGGGTTGACCACCACCACATCGGCGCCCGGCACCGCGTCCATCATCCGGCGGTTGGCCATCTCCTGCTGCAGGCGGCGGATGTGGCCCTTCACCTCGGGGCGGCCATCGGTCTCCTTGAGTTCCTCGAGCAGCTCCTGCCGGGTCATCTTCAGCCGGCGCTTCCAGCTCCAGAGCTGCCAGGGCACGTCGGCCACGGCGAGCAGCACCAGCACCACGCCGATGGCGACCAGCAGGCCCAGCACCAGGCCGAATCCCTGCGCCGCCGCCGCCGCCGGGTCGAGCCGCGAGAGTTGCAGCAGCTCGTCCTCGAACGCGTAGTAGTAGATCGCGCCGACCGCGCCGACCAGCAGCACGCGCAGCAGCGACTTCACGAACTCGCCCATCGCCTGCAAGCCCCAGATGCGCTTGATGCCGGCGATCGGCGACAACCGCTCGAGCTGCGGCGCCATGGCCTGCGTGCTGAAGTTGAAGCCCATCACCGCCGGTGCGACGAGGGTGGCCAGCAGGCAGGCCAGCATCACCGGCGCGGCGAACAGCATCAACTCGCCCACGATCAACGCGGCGCGATCGACGAGGCCCGGGCCAAGTCCGGCGCCCTGCCCCGCGCTCTCGAGCGATTCGCGCATCCAGCCCTTCGCGCGGTCGGCGATCCAGCCGCCGATCGCACCGATGCCCACCACAGCGGCAAGGAAGACCGCGGCGGTGGCGAGCTCGGGCGAACGCGGGCTGTCGCCTTTCTCGCGCGCATCCTTCAACCGCTTCGGTGTCGGCTGTTCGGTTTTCTCCTGGCCACTCTCGCTCTCGGCCATGGCCTAGCCCAGCCAGCCGGTGGAGAGCGCGAAGGCGTCGCCGAGCAGGCCCTCGAGCGGACCGGCGAGCTGGCCGGTGAGTGTCGCCATCAGCAGCAGACCGAGCAGCAGCGAGGCCGGCAAGCCCAACTGGATCGGATTCAGCGCCGGCGCGGCGCGGCTCATCACGCCGAAGGCGAGGTTCACCACCAGCATGGCCAGCACCACCGGCAAGGCGATCTGGATGCCCACGGCGAACATCCGCGCACCGAATTCGGCAATCGCGCGCAAGGCCTCGGGCGTGGGCACCCAACCCGAGGCCAGCGGCACCGCCCGCCACGAGTCGGCCAGCATCTCGACCAGCATCAGGTGCCCGTTCATCGACAGGAAGATCAGCGCGAAGCTCAGGTAGAACCACTGGCCCACCACGCCGGCATTGGTGCCGCGCAGCGGGTCGGCGAGCACGGCGAAGCTCAGGCCGGTGCCTTGGGCGATGAACTCGCCAGCCAGCGCGCCGGCCTCGAAGGCCAGCCGCAGCACGAAGCCGATCGCCACACCGATCAGCACCTCGCGCGCCACGGTGAGCACGGTCAAGGGATCGATGCCGGGCAGGGGCGGCGGCGGGCCGGCCAGTGGTGCCATCGCGAAACCCAGCGCCAAGGCCAGCATGCCCTTGATGCGCCGCGGCACGGTGCGTGTGCCGAACAGCGGCGCCACCATCAGCATGCCGCCCACCCGCAGGCTGGTCCAGAGCGCGGCATTGATCACGGCGAGCATGGCACTGCCGTCGAGCACGATGGCGGGAATGCCGGTGGCCATCGCGTGGCGCGATCCGTGCTCAGCCGACCACGGCGGGAATGCGCTGGAACAGCGCCACGGTGAAATCGACCAGCGCACCCAGCAGCATGCTGCCGAGCGCGGCCAGCGTGACCGCCATCGCCACCGCCTTGGCGATGAACGCCACCGTGGGTTCATTGATCTGCGTGGCGGCCTGCACCAGACCCACGCCCACGCCCACCACCAGCACCACGAACAGCAGCGGTCCGCCCACGATCAAGGCCAGATCCAGTCCGGCGCGCAGCTCGGTCAACGCGGTTTCCGGGCTCATGCGCCCACCCCGGCGGCGATGGCCATCGGGTTGAAGCTGCCCGCCAGCGTGCCGACCACCAGCACCCAGCCATCGACCAGCACAAAGAGCAGAATCTTGAACGGTGCGGACACCAGCATCGGCGACATCATCATCATGCCCATCGACATCAGCACGCTGGCGACGACGAGGTCGATCACCACGAACGGGATGAAGATCAGGAAGCCGATCTCGAACGCGGTCTTCAGCTCCGAGGTGATGAACGAGGCCACCAGCACGCCGAACGGAATCTCCTCCGGCGAGGTGAAGCCCTGCGTGTGCCCGGAGAGGTTGGCGAAGGTGAGCAGGTCGGTGTCGCGGATCTGCGCCAGCATGAAGGCGCGGAAGGGCTCGGATGTCGCGGCCCAGGCGGCATCGAAGGGCAGGGCGCCCTCGAGGTAGGGCTTCAGGCCGGCCGACCAGGCCTGATCGGCCACCGGCATCATCACCATCAGGGTCAGGAACAGCGCCAGACCGACGAGGATCTGGTTGCTGGGGGTCTGCCCGGTACCGAGCGCCATGCGCAGCAAGGCCAGCACCACGATGATCCGGGTGAACGCGGTGCAGGCCAGCAGCAGCGAGGGCAGCAGGGTCAGCGCGGTCATGCCGAGCAGCACCGACAGCGAGACCGACAGCTCCTCGCCGCCCATGTTGGCGATGGTCACCTCGGGCAGACCGGTGGGCTGCGGGCCGGCGGGCGCTGCCAGGCCAAGCGCGGGCAGCAGCAGGCCGGCGAGCAGCACGGCCCAACGCCATGCGCCCATGGCGAAGGGCGAAGCGGGAAGTGACGGGGAGCAGGGCGGCACGTCGGGCCTCCAACGGGGATGCCGCTGGCGTGCAAGCCGCGTGCCGGGCGGCGCGACGCCGCGCGCCGGATCAGGCGGTGTTGTTGCTCTTCAACCGCGCCAGCAGCTCGGCGAAGCCGGCCTGCGTCGGCGCATCGAGCAGCGGCTCGGGCAGGGTGTGCAGCAGGTTGACGCTGTGCGGGGTGACGCCAAGCAGCAACTGCTGCCCGGCACAATCGACCACCACCACCCGCTCGCGCGGGCCGACCGCCAACGAGGCGACAACGCGCAGGCCCGGCAATGCCTTCAGTCCAGCGCCGGGCAGTTTCTTCAGCACGAAGGCGAGGAACAGGATCAGCGCGACCACCAGTGCCAGCGCCATCAGCGCGCCGCCGACGCCCGGGCTCTGCGGCAGCGCCTGGCCGACCTGCAGCGCCTGGGTTGCCGCGGGGGCGACGGGCACCGCCGCCGCCGTGGCAGCGGCGAACACGGCAGACAGCAGCACCGCGGCGATGATGCGCGTCATCATCGTGCTCAGCGCAGGCGCTTGATGCGCTCGCTCGGGCTGACGACTTCGGTCAGGCGCACGCCGAAGCGTTCGTTGACCACCACAACCTCGCCCTGCGCCACCAGCGTGCCATTGACGTAGACATCCAGCGGCTCGCCGGCCATGCGCTCGAGCTCGACCACCGAGCCCTGGTTCAACTGCAGCAGATTGCGGATCGGGATGCGCGCGCGGCCCACCTCCAGCGACAGCGTCACCTGCACATCGAGGATCAGGTCGAGGTTCACGTCGGCGGCGACGGCGACGGCCGCGGCCGGTGCGGCCGGGCCGGGCGCGAGATCGCCCCACATGGCGAGATCGGCGGCGTCTTTTTCGGTGCTCATGGCGGGGTCCTTCAGTGCGTCGCGCGCTTGCTGTGCGTCGGCGTGATGCGGGTGATCTTCACGGCGTTCTTGCCCTGGTGATGGCCGAACTCGCCCTCGAACAAGGGCAGGCCCTCCACGCAGAGCGGAATGCGCGGCGCCACGTCGATGGGCAGCACATCGCCCACCTTCAGGGCCACCAGCTGGCGCACGCTCAAGGTGCGGCGCGCCAGCACGCCCGCCACATCGAGCTCGGCGAGATTCACGCCCTCGCGCAGTTGCATCGGGAAGTTCTCGTCCTTCTCCGAGCGGTCGGAGGCGATGCCGGCATCCAGCAGCTCGCGGATCGGTTCGAGCATCGAATACGGCAGGGTCACATGCATCTCGCCGCCGCCACCCTCCAGCTCGACGTGGAACTTGCTCACCACCACGTACTCGCGCGGGCTGACGATGCTGGCGAAATGCGGATTCACCTCCGAGCTGGTGTACTCGAACTCGAGCGGCATCACCGGCGCCCAGGCTTCGGTGAGGTCGGCGAAGGCCTGCTTGAGCATCAGCTGGATGACGCGCATCTCGGTGGGCGTGAACTCGCGGCCCTCGATCTTTGCCGGGAAGCGCCCGGCGCCACCGAAGAAGTTGTCGAGCACCGCGAACACCAGGGTGGGCTCGAACACGACGAGACCGGTACCGCGCAGCGGCTTGACCTTGATGAGATTGAGGTTGGTCGGGACGTACAGCGTGTGCAGGTAGTCGGCGAACTTCATCAGTTCGACACCGCGCACCGAGAGGTCGGCCGAGCGCCTGAGCAGGTTGAACAGGCCGATCCGCCACATGCGGGCGAAGCGCTCGTTGACCATCTCGAGCGTCGGCATCCGGCCGCGCACGATGCGGTCCTGGGTGGCGAAGTCGAAGGACCGCGCGACACCCGGATCGGGCGCGCCCTCGGTCTCGACCGCGCCGGAGTCCACCCCGTGCAGCAGCGCGTCGATCTCGTCCTGGGAGAGCAGATCGCTCATGGGCCGGGAATCACTGGGTCACGAAACTGGTGAACAGCAGGGCGCTGACGACATCGTTCTTCCCGGTCTCCGCCTCCAGCACGCGGTTGGCTTCATCGAGCGCGGTCTTCTGCAGCGTGACCATCACATCGGGCGCGGCGAGCTGCTCGGCCGTGGTCTGGCGCAGCAGCACCAGCAGGCCGCTGCGGATCGCCGGCAGGTGGGCCTCGATGGCCTTCTGTCCTTCTTCGCTGCGGGTGGCGAGCTGCACCTCCACCTGCAGGAAGCGCGA
>DMHI01000158.1 GCA_003449515.1 Lysobacteraceae bacterium
TCGACGTAGAAGGGCAGGTCGTAGCTGCCGGATTCCTCGCAGGCTTCGATCAGGATCACCGCGCGGCAATGCGGCTTGCCCTGATCCTGCAGGGCCTGGATCGCGGCCAGCGAGCCGAACAGCGCGTAGCCGTCGTCGGCGCCGCCGCGGCCGTAGAGCTTGTCGCCCTTGATCACCGGCACCCAGGGGCCGAGGTCCGGGTCCCAGCCGGTCATTTCCGGCTGCTTGTCGAGATGGCCGTAGAGCAGGACGGTGTCGGCATCGACAGCGTTCACGGCAGCGCCGCCGCCGTCGGTGCCGCCGCCCGCATTGGAGGGCACCTCGATGAAGATCAGCGGCGTGCGGCCCTCGAGGCGCACGATCTCCACCGTCATGCCCTTCACCGGCTGCCGCTTCGCCCAGTTGGCGAGCAGTTGCGTCGCGTCTTCCATGTAGCCGTGCTTCACCCAGTCGGCGTCGAACATCGGCGACTTGTTGGGGATGCGGATGTACTCGACGAGGCGCGGGACGATGTCGTCGTCCCAGAGCTGGCCGATGAAGTGCTGCGTGCGGGCGTGATCCATGACGGGCTCCGGTGTGGCCGCTGCGGGCCGACGTGACAGGCGTGCGCCGATTGTAGTCGCGCCACGGAACGGCGGTAGGAAATTTCCTACATGACGCTGCGACGACTTCCTAGCTGCCATCGGGCACTTGCTCGATAACCTTCACGCCGTCGGATCGCGATCCTTTCTCCACCGCGGCACAGACCTCGCTGCGGCCCCAAGGATGACGGACAAGGAGACCCCCCGATGAACCTGCTCAACAAGACCCTCGCCACCCTGCTGCTCGCCTTCGCCGTTGTCGGCAGCGTGCAGGCCAATGAACGCATCAACATCAATACCGCCGATGTCGCCACGCTGGACCGCGTGATGGACGGCATCGGCCCGGCCAAGGCGGCCGCGATCGTCGAGCACCGCCGTGTGCACGGCCCGTTCCGCACGGTCGACCAGCTCGTCAACGTCAAGGGCGTCGGCCCGGCGACGCTCGAGCTGAACCGCGCGCGGATCATGGTCGGCGGTGCCCCCGCCCCGGCTGCGGTCCGAACGGCGGCGAACGCCCCGCGCCCGGCGGCACCCGCCCCCCGGGTGCACTGAGGCACGGGCTCAGGGACGAGCGCGTCACCCACGGAAGGGTGCAAGGACGAGACAGGAAGCGCCGCCCGGGATGGCGGCGTTACCGGCAGGGATGCTGGCCCGGTGTCGCCCATGGAACGGGCGGCCGGGCCTTTCCGTTTCTGGCGTTCACGCGCGACACTGCGCCGATGAGTGAATCGCCCCATCCCGATCCGCCGGACGCCGCCGCGCGTGGCCTCGTGCTGATCCCGGCATCGACACATCGCCGCGAGCGTTGGAAGAACGGCGGCGGCTGGACCCGCGAGATCCTGCGCTCACCGGCGGCAGGTGACTGGCATTGGCGGGTCTCGGTGGCCGAGGTCGGCAGCGACGGGCCGTTCTCGCCGTTCCCCGGCTGCGAGCGCGAGATCGTGCTGCTTTCCGGCCAAGGCATGGGCCTGCACTTCGACGACGGCGAGACGCACGCGCTCACGCCGCCGCATGGCCGGCTGCGGTTTTCCGGCGAGCGGTCGGTCACGGCGCTGCTGGTCGACGGCCCCACGGTCGACTTCAACCTCATCTGGCGCCGCGAGGTGATCGACGCGCAACTCCTGCATCGCCCGATCGTCGGCTCGATGCTGTTCTTCGGCGAGCCGGGCGTGACCTGGGTGCTCTACGTGCTGGCCGGGCAGGTGCGCACGCCGGCGGGCCGTCTGGCGATCGGCGATGCCGCGATGCTCGACATCGCATCGGGGCAGCGGCTGGTGATCGAGGGCGGCGGGGAGCTGTTGTTGGCGAAGCTGCAGGCGCGCGTGCCCGCGACCTGAGCGGCCTGCGCTCAGCGCACGCCGTGCTCCCGCAGGTGGGCGCTGTAGGCCATGTCGTCTTCGAGGATGTGCTCGGCCAGCCAGGCGATGAGGAAGCGCATCACGTCGCGGGCCAGTGCGCTGTCGCCGCTGTCCAGCCGTTCCCGGAATGAGCGCAACTGCGCCTCGAAGTGGCGGTGGCCCTGCTGGTGGTCCTCGCTCTCGGCCCAGTGGTACAGCGCGAACAGCCGTTCCTCGTGGCGGAAATGCAGCCGCGTGTACGACTCCAACCCGGCGATCACGTCCGCCAGGGTGGCGGCGGACTGGCCCCTGGCGATCGTCGCGCTGAGCTGGTTGATGTAGGCCAGCAGCACGCGATGCTGGGAGTCGATACTGTCGATGCCCACCGACAGCAGGGGCGTCCACGGGATGGGTTGGCCCTTCGCCGCCATTTCGGCCAAAGCAGGCCCCATGGACGGCAGCGGGCCGCTGGTCGCGGAGGACGGGAGGGGAACGCCGGCGGACATGGCGGTAAACCAAGAATCGAGTGTCGCTCAGGCTGACATTTCCGCGCTCGATCGGCTTGATCCGGGTCAAGCCACGGCCGCGATCAGCGGTCGTCGCGCGTCCACACCGCGCCGTCCTCGATCTTGATCGGGAACTTCACCAGCGGCCGATAGGCCGGGGCGCACAGCGCGGCACCCGTGCGCACATCGAACTTCGCCGCGTGCAGCAGACATTCAAGCACGCCCTCCTTGGCGTCGAACGGGCCGGCGGAGAGCTCGAAATCCTCGTGCGTGCACTGGTCCTCGACCGCGTACAGCCCGCCGTCGAAGTTGACGACGAGGATCGCGGTGTCGCCGTCCCAGACCACGCGCGTCTCGCCGGGGGCCAGCTCGTTCTCGGCGGCGACGCGGGTCCACGTCATTGGTGTTGCGGCTCGGTTGGCGGGGCGGGTTCGGCCTGCCGGATCAGGGATTTTTCGAGGACCTCGAAGCGCAGGTCGTCGCGCTTCGGCAGGCCGAATCGCGCGTCGCCGTAAGGGAACGGCTTGAACACGCCGGTGCGGTGGTAGCCGCGGCGCTGGTACCACGCGATCAGCGCGTCGCGGACGTCGATGACCGTCATCTGCATCACCGGCAGCCGCCACTCATCGCGGGCGATGCGCTCGCACTCGCGCAACACCGCGTCGCCGACGCCACCGCCCTGGCGCGTCGGCTCAACCGCGAACATGCCGAAATAGCCGGCGCCGAAGTCGTCGCAGACGTGGGCGCAGGCAACCATGCGCCGCACGGTGACCAGCACGCCGGGCTCGGGCGCGGCAGCGACGGCGGGACGTTCGTCGCGCTCGGCGATGACGACGACGCTGCGCGGGCGGGTGAGGTCGTGCTGCAGCACTTCGGGCGCGACGCGCGGGCCGTCGAGCAGGTCGGCCTCGGTGGTCCATCCGGCGCGGCTGGCATCGCCGCGATAGGCCGACGTGACCAGCGCGATGATCGCGTCGCGGTCGGCGAGGGTGGCGGCGCGGAAGTGGAGCGGCGAGATCATGCGGGGACGGTTCCGTGCGTCGGCGCGTGGCGTTAGGTCGCCTCGCCGCTCAGATGAGCAGCTTGCGCACTTTCTGCACCGCCGTCACCAGCGCATCGATCTCGGCCTCGGTGTTGTAGAAGGCCAGCGAGGCGCGACAGGTGGCGGAGACGCCGAACCAGGCCAGCAGCGGGTGCGCGCAGTGCTGCCCGGAGCGCACGGCGATGCCTTCCAGATCCAGCAGGGTCGCGAGGTCGTGCGCGTGCGTGCCCTCGATGGCGAAGGAGATCACCGCCGCCTTCTCGCGCGCGGTGCCGAAGATGCGCAAGCCCGGCACGGATTGCAGGGCGTGCGTCGCGTGTTCGAGCAGCTGCTGTTCGCGCGCCTCGATCGCCGCCATGCCGACGTTCGACAGCCACTCCGCCGCCGCGCCCAAGCCGATGTGCCCGGCGATGTTCGGCGTGCCGGCCTCGAAGCGCATCGGCGGGTCGTTGAACACCGTGCCCTCGAAGCGGACTTCCTTGATCATCTCGCCGCCGCCGAGAAAGGGCGGCATCTGCGCGAGCAGCTCACGGCGGCCCCAGAGGCCGCCGGTGCCCGTCGGGCCGCACATCTTGTGGCCGGTGAAGGCGTAGAAATCGCAGCCCAGCGCGGCGATATCCACCGGGCGGTGCGGCACCGCCTGCGAGCCGTCGACGACCGTGGCGATGCCGCGCTTGGCGGCCTCGCGGCAGATCTCGCGCACCGGGTTCACCGTGCCGAGAACGTTCGAGACGTGGGCGAAGGCCAGCAGCTTCACTTCGGGCGTGAGCAGCTTCCACAGGCCGTCGAGATCAAGCTCGCCTTCGGGGGTGAGCTCGGCGACCTTGATCGTCGCACCCGTGCGCTCGGCGATGAGCTGCCAAGGCACGATGTTGGCGTGGTGCTCCATCCGCGTCAGCACGATGGCGTCGCCGGCTTTGAGCCGCGGCAGCGCCCACGAGTAGGCGACGAGGTTCAGCGCGAAGGTGGTGCCGCTGCACAGCACCAGCTCGTCGCGGCGGACGTTGAGGAAGCGCGCCAG